>QIDJ01000183.1 GCA_003228395.1 Flammeovirgaceae bacterium | reverse complement strand
TTTTCATGCCGGCATGCGTTATGTGAGTATAGATTTCAGTGGTCTTGCTCGAATTATGGCCCAGCAACTCCTGAATATACCTCAAATTCGTCCCCCGCTCCAGCAAATGTGTAGCAAAACTATGCCGCAAGGTGTGCAAGGTGATCTTTTTACTGATCCCTGCCTTAATTTTTGACCGGTACAGTATTTTTTGCAAACTGCTGTTTGAATACTGACTCCGGTCCGGACCTTCAAATAACCATCTATATGGACGGTACTTTTTATAATAAACTCGTAATAATATCTGGTTTTTTGCCGACAACAACGTAATGCGGTCTTTTTTACCTTTCCCGCCCCTTACCGATATCACCATCCGGTCACTATCAACGTCTTCTATTCGCAAACGAAGTAGTTCGCCAACACGTAAACCTGCTGAATAAATCAGCGCCAACATAGTTTTATGCTTCAAATTATCGGTCGCTTTTATTAAACGCATTATTTCTTCTTCACTCAGCACCTCGGGCAATTTAAATTCCTTTTTTGGCCGCTCGATAAAATAATAGGTCTTTTCCAAGCCTTTTACCTGCTCATAGTAAAATTTTATGGCATTAATTACCTGGTTCTGGGTACTTGCTGAAATATGCTTTATTTTTATCAGATGTAATAAATATCCCTGAATTTCTTCTTTCCGAATCGAATCCAATGGCCTGTTATAAAAATAACGCATGTATTCTCTGAAAAAATGCGTATAAATAGAAATAGTACTCTCGCTGTAGCGCCTTATCTCTAATTTATCCAGGTATGACTGCGGAATACGCACGTACCGGGCGTGGGGCGTAAAGGGCAATACTGATCTTTTCATGCCCGGTTTACCTGAAGGATGTCTTGTATCGATGGTTTTCATTGCAACAAAGTTTGTTTTTACTACCAAAATAAGGAGGTAATTAGTATTATAGCCGTTTGTAACCCGGATATACCCGTATATATCCGTATATATCCGGGTATTACACGTTAACTGATTTAAAAAATGATGGAAACAAGAAAATGCCCCGTATGCGACGCTCCGGTGATCGGCAGGTCAGACAAAAAGTATTGCCCGATCAATGCCGGGCTGTAGCAAATAATCAATTTAAGCAAAAAACCCAAAAACTGATCATCGACACCAACAAACGACTGCGCAGAAACCGCACTATACTGAAAACCCTCAGCCCGGTAGGTAAAGCCACCGTTCGTAAAACCGTATTGGAAAACATGGGCTACGATTTTTTAGCGTTTACAGCATTGTATCTGCCATCTACAGGCAATCTCTACTACCTGTGCTACGACTACGGGTTTTCGCCCATCGTACAGCGGGGAATTGAAAGGGCGCTGATTATCACTAAACAATCGTATGTGGGTGGCTGGCAGCCCTGGCAGTTCGCCAAATGAATTCATTCCGATAAACGCCAAAAGGCCGGTTTTTTGAAATACATGGAAAAAAGAAAGAGCACATTGGACCCTCTTACGGGATTTTTAAAGAAAAATATGGATATTTGCGGATATTTATGGATATTTATGGATATTTGTGAAAATTTACATGTATAAACTCATTAACTGAATTTTAGAAACCGGTTTCTGCTAAGCCTGCTCCCATTATAAAATCAAGGCACCTGTTAATCACCTTTTCATCCTTTAGAATCCGCATGTGCCCGAGCCCCTTTGTTTTATACAGTTCTGTGTGAGGAAGCTTGCCCTTCAACACTTCGGCATGGTGAATGGGTACATCCCGGTCGTCCTCATCATGAACAACAAGTATGGGCATTTCCGGTATTTTATCCGCCAGTACAAAAATGCTGGCCTCTTCAAAACGAACTCCGTTTTTTCTGAAAAGCCACTCATTAAAATAAACTCCTCTTTCGCGTGAGGCGTTGATCTTTTTAAGAAAATTCGCGATGATATCTTCGGCAATGGTGGGCGAAGCAATCAGGATCAGTTTTTTTGCCGCCACACCGTAATACACACTGTTCACATTTACCACCCCGCCAAACGAATGCCCGATCAATGCTTCAAACTCACCGTATATTTCCTGAAGCTTTATTACGGTTTGAACAAATTCGCGTGCATGCGCCTTGCGGCCTTCCGACTTTCCGTGGGCGGGCCCATCGATGGCGATTACCTTCAGGCCGCAGGCGTTAAAAGGCTCAACGAACTTCCGGAACTGGGTGCCCCGCCCCGACCAGCCATGAACCAGCAATACCGGTTTGCCTTCACCCCAGGCATACACCTGTATGTTTTTATTATTGATTTGTATGTTAAACTTTTCCGCCCGCTCCGCTGCTTCCTTTTCCTGCGGGGTTGGCGTAAACCTGAATGGCCAGTGAAACAATTGTACGACCAGCCTGTTAGCCAGATAAGGAGATATTTTTTCCAGTTTGGGAAATAAATACGGGATTAACCGTAACGCAACGGGTATCGGATTTTTTTTCTTCTTCGTCATAAAATCATTAAACCGCTAAAGTAAAGGTGCGTGTGGTATAATCAAATGTAGTGGTATTGTACGTGCGTTCTGAAAAAAGCGCCTGATTTTGCTGATCAACCAGAAGCACAGTGGAACACCTCGTGCCATAATCCGGACTTTTTATAAACATGGGAGACAACATACGCTCCTTTTCAATGCCAACGCCCGTGTCAGGCAATGCTTCATCCTTTGCTTTCAGGTCGTCATACAGGCTTTCAAATAATGCTTCCGGCTCCAGCGTGGCTTTTTTCAATACAGCAGTAATCTTTTCCTTGCCTTTTTCCACTTTTGGCCAGGACGAATTCAGCAACCGGTTGCTCAATCCATATACGCCAGAGCCAAGCATATATTTTTTTCTTTCCACATTGGAATAGTACCACAGGTCGTCAACTGACCCGATAATCATGTTAAATCCATTGTACAATTCAGCCAGGTTATCAATAATATCAAGGTAAGACGACACCTCCGGTTCGGCGATGAGATAATCCAAAACCAGTTTTCCCCGTGTGGGCGCATTGGGTTTAATGTTGCTCAGGTCGCGGTAATTGGTAAGCAGGCTCACCTTTCCCGACCGGTTTATACCAAACCAGGTGCCGCCTCCTTCCAGGTCTCTTCCTGCAAGTACATCCGGATGGTCGTCCCAGAAATCGGCAGGCGCAGTTTCGCGTGCATAAAATTCATCCCTGTTGGCGGCGATCACCAGTT
>QIDJ01000034.1 GCA_003228395.1 Flammeovirgaceae bacterium | reverse complement strand
TGTACTCATGTAATAGTAGGCTGCATCGTTGAACAAGGTGAACAGTTCTTCCATATCAGATGCCTGCGGACCGTAATAATTTTTAAAAAACGAGCTTGTAAACTCAGGCAATGCGGGCTTAGATCCACTCCATGA
Organism: Flammeovirgaceae bacterium; assembly: GCA_003228395.1. GTDB lineage: Bacteria > Bacteroidota > Bacteroidia > Cytophagales > Cyclobacteriaceae > SZUA-230. The sequence goes on along the minus strand of QIDJ01000034.1, from coordinate 2,711 downwards.
ATATTCTGCCGAAGTAGCAAAGCTCAGCATCCAGAACTGGTTGTGCAGCCCTGAGTCATCCCAGGAAGTATTGATCATCCCGTCATACACACCGGCATTGACCGTTTTTGTCAGATAATTATATGAATTTTCCACCGAACCGATCGTTCTTTCCTTATTTCTTATCCTGTAAAAATAAGGCAGGAAAATATGTTCGATCCCCGGGTTGGGATCATAGATATAAACCTCATAGCCTAAAGACTTTGCCTGTCTGGCAAACTTAAAATCCCCGGTTTCATACTGGTATTGCTCTGTAAACACCAATCCTTTTAGCGGTTCGATACCCCGGGCCGGTGAACTGCTTTGTGTCCATCCCATGGGCCTTTCCCAGACTATGACTTTTCTACCCTTTGATTGAAGGTATGCCGTGGCTTTATTTATGAAAATGTGGTATAAACCACTCTTCCCGACTTCTTCCGCTTTGGCTTTACACTTTTCACCCTGGGCTAACTCATAGGTTTCATCGGATCCAATATGGATATACCCTGATCCGGGAGTGGCTTCAATAGCTTCGTCCCAAAGATCGAACAACAGCTCATAGGAACCCTCTTCCAGTGGACAGAATTCCCAATTCGAATCAACCAATTCCCTGAGTTCTTTGTATTCAGGCCATTTCAATATATAGCTTACATGCCCCAATCCCTGAACCAGCGGTACCAGCTGGACATGGTACTGGGCGGCATAACGTGTAAAATCCTGCATTTCCTCCATGGTAAACGCTCCTGGGGCGCCAATTTCCGGATGGCTTTTATAGGCAAGCTTGTCTTCCCACTCCCATACCAGCATATTGATCTTATACCTGGCCATGTCCCTGATAAATTTTTTCACATATAATTCCCTGTCCTGGTGGTGTTTGGTGTCGTAATGCACTGCCCGCTGCGGTATGTCGGGCCAGTCTGTAATCTCTGAACCAATGATACTAAAACCGTCTTTTGTTTTCCTGATCAATTGAAGCAATGTTTGAGTACCATAGAACAATCCTTCTTCAGCGGATGCAAGAATGGTCACAGATGACTTATCAGAAATGATCCTGTAGCCTTCACCTTGTATATTACCCGGTACATTGAGGCGAGTAAGAATAATTGACCTGCCTTTTGCTTCCGGACTGATCACTGCCGTGATCCCCCACTCGCTTTTGAGATTCAGGATAAGTTCGTGGGCGGCAAACAGGTCAGCGTCTGACCGGTTACTGTCAAGGATGATATTGACACTGCCGTTTATAATGAAGTCGCCGCCTGTCCGTTTTACTTCCTGGGGATACGGGATTACATGAATACCGTGGTCGGAAAGTTCATCGCCTGTTGCCCTGCCGGCTGTTATGAATAAAACAGTGGCAAAAATGTATAGGATTTTTGAGTTTAAATTCACTATTTTTTCGTTTCAGGTTGCCAGTACAAATATAAACGGAAAATTGCGGGACATTGTAAACCGCTATCTAATTGTGCATATACCATTCTCACAGTGTTAAATAACACAGAGCTATCATTTTATCGCATAAACGTGAAATACTTTTTCAATAGGTTTCAAAATAGGTTAAGTTTGTTGTGTGCGGAAAGGGTTATATGCGATAATTAACTGTAAAAAAATTATCTAAGATTCTAATTGCCAGGGGAATATTGAAACGAGAAAAAGTACTTAATAAATAAATTGAAGAGACGTATTTCAATCCTATGTTATGAATGACAAAACAAACAGTACAAAAGACAGGAGGGGTTTTTTAAAAAAGAGCTCCCTGACCGTTGCAGGCGCCCTGGTAGCAGGGAGTTTGCCATTGGAAATAGGCGCCTATGCGGCAGGAAAAGAACGTATTAAGCTTGGATTGATAGGCTGCGGAGCAAGGGGCAGCGGAGCGGTGGCTGAGGCATTAAAATCCAGTAAGTCCGTAGAGCTGATTGCCATGGCCGACGTATTTCAGGACAAGCTGGACAACAGTTATAAGATATTAAAGGAAAACAGCATCCCTGATCAGGTTGAAGTACCGGAAGCAAAGTTGAAGTACCGGAAGCAAATAGATTTTTAGGCTTTGATGCGTATAAAAAGGTGATCGAGCTGTCCGATGCAGTCATATTGGCAACACCCCCTGGTTTTCGGCCGATGCATTTTGAGGCTTGTGTAAAAGCAGACAAACATGTTTTTATGGAAAAACCATTGGCAGTGGATGTGCCGGGATATAAAAAAGTGATTGAGGCGGGAAAACTGGCAGATCAGAAAGGATTGGTAGTGGTGGTAGGCCTTCAAAACAGGTATATGCCGGCCTACAAAGAACTGGTGAAAAGGGTTCGGGGAGGTATGATTGGCGACGTCGTTTCTACGGACGTATATTATAATATTGGCATGCTGAAAGTGGTTCCCAGAAAGGCAGGGCAGACTGAGATGGAATTTCAGATGAGAAACTGGCATTACTTTACATGGTTGTGGGGCGGCCATTTATCCGGTTTGACCATTCATCAGATTGACGTGGTGAACTGGGTTAAAAATGATTATCCGGTAATAGCAAGAGGGCTTGGCGGAAGGATCGCGCTTTCAGGCGTAAACCATGGGGAAAACTATGACCACCACTATGTGGAATACATCTATCCGGACGGCAGCCGCATGCATGTGCAGGGCAGGGCGATAGACAACTGTTGGTGGAAAAGGGGCATCTATTTCCAGGGGACAAAGGGTACAGGTTC
>QIDJ01000309.1 GCA_003228395.1 Flammeovirgaceae bacterium | reverse complement strand
CACCGGCGATCTGTACGCCAGTTCCGCCACCGGCGATCTGTACGCCAGTTCCGCCACCGGCGATCTGTACGCCAGTTCCGCCACCGGCGATTTCACTCTTCGAGCCAGTTCCACCGCCAGCAATTTCGGCCTTCGAACCTGTACCGCCGCCGGCAATTTCGACTACTGAGTAATTATCATTTATCGAAATTTCAAATAATGAAACTTGACTGAAAGTTCCAATTTGTGATCCTTTTCCGACAAAAGTATTGCCATCAATGATCCACATTATGGAAACTTGACCTTGGTCGACGGCAACTTGCATCAATCCTCCTGGCTGAATTTCTGCGGCGCTAATCTGCGCAGAAAATGCCAAAGCAGTCATTGAAAACGCAATAAGTGCTTTTCGAATACCGGTGCCTGATTTTTCAATACCTGTACCGGATTTTTCAATACCTGTACCGGATTTTTCAATACCTGTACCGGATTTTTCAATACCTGTACCGGATTTTTCAATACCTGTACCATTTTTTTCTATCATCCAACGAGACATTTTAAGCTCCTTCTTCATCTGAATCATGGCCGCCCCATTGGTACCAACCGATACCAACAGTGAGCTGACCTGGTTGCTTTTGGGCTTCCTCGAAACTCTCGAGCAAAGCCTCCCCTTCTTTAATTTGCTTTTGAAGTAATAACCGGGCTTCCTGCCTGAATTCTATATATCGAGTAGGGGATAGCCTGTAAGTCCATCTTCCCTGCTGAGGAACCCGTGAATCAATATCTGAAATCATGTTGTGGATGGCCGCGCTGAGTACTCTTGATGATTCAATAAATGCAATATCAGTCATATTCGCACGATCATTAGTTATTGGTGAATAAAACAAAGAAAGCATTTCGACCTTTTCTGTACCATCAGAAATAGTTTTGATATTCCCAGATGATAAAAGCCTGTCTAACACCGTCTTAATTGTTATATTCCTCCCAATTGAACGAAGGACGAGGCCTTGAAAAGTACGTCCACGTCCTTCAATAGGTAAAATTAGTGGTTGGTGAGTATCTTGGTCTGAAAAAAATGGATCATTTGCCCACATATCAAGAAGCGCGTTTTCGGCACAAATATTTTTTGGCTCCATTGTTATACTGTAATCTTTGTTTATTACTGACGACACGACACGTGTATCTAGACCAGTGATCAGTGCAAGTGCACTTTTTGTTGGTTTTGAGCCAGTTCGCTTTATCTTGTTTTCGGCTTCTTGGACGTAAATAGTTTTCAGGATTTCTACTAGGGCAGGAAATGAGATTGTGCCCACCATCAATCGGACAATCCTGCGCAATACAAGACCAACCGCATTGGTTAGTGACGCAGATTCATTTGAACTTGAAGTTTGATCGTTTCGTGGACTGATCGCCATTAAATTTTCCTAAAATTGACCTGGTAAAAATTACCCGAACTCCATTTCAGGACTAACCAAATATCTTTTCCGTGATATTGGCAGGTAAATCTTTTAGCGACACAGGTTTGACAGGGTAGTACATTTTTCAATGACTTGCACTGATTTATTAAAATACTTCCTACCAAATCTTTCATCTAAATGTCAGTTCCTGTCGCCAATCGCTCAGGGGTCGCTGATGCGAGTCGCCATACAATACCCACGGCAGGTGCTTACAACACCCACTCAGCACAAGTGCTAGAACAAAAAAGGCAAGCTTTTTCGCACTTTTGGTAATCCAACGAAGTTTGACAAAGATGTTTAGGGTCATACACAGATACTTCTGTGTTATGGGTAGCCAGAATACTCCTGGCTCATCCTTCCGCACTTCCAATTTATATATTCAGTTACACGTATGCTATCCGGGGGTCGTGTTATCACCTCTTTGGTTAGTGCCTTGTTTGAGGTCGATTATCTGTATTTCCAGCCTATAGACAGGAAGCCAATGCTTAACGACTATCGAAGCCTGGAGGCAGCCAATACAACCTTCCACCGTCAATTTAGCATTATAAGACAAATATGTCTATAGCCAGAAGTGTAAATAGCCAAAAAGGAATTTAGACATTTTTGTAAATAGACACTTGTGTATTTAGCCAGAGTTGGCTATACTGTATCTCATCGAGGAACGAAACCGGCGAAGGAAGGCCATTTTTCGTTAGCAGATGGAACTGCAAAAGCAAATGGATTTGCTGGACCTTGAAGTGCAAGGAGGCAATTCGCGGGTGGCGACACGTCCGCAGAGCGGTTTGGGATATCACGGAAGATATCCCGGCCGCTTTTTTTATACCTGTGTGAATTACGTGCTAGAAGTCCGCACGGCCCGGAACACGGGGGTAGGGGATCACGTCACGGATATTCGACATTCCGGATATATAGGTAATCAGGCGTTCAAAACCCAGTCCGAAGCCCGCATGCGGTACGGTTCCATATCGCCGTAAGTCAACATACCAACTATAAGTTTCTGCATCCATCCCTTGTTCTGCCATTCGCTGTTGCAGTATGTCCAGGCGTTCTTCACGTTGGGCACCGCCTAT
>QIDJ01000033.1 GCA_003228395.1 Flammeovirgaceae bacterium | reverse complement strand
ATGCTCAATGATTAATTTTTTAAAAAAAGCATCTTTTTAAAAATATTATTGTATTATTGAGATAGTAATGGCGGAATTAATGCGGGTTCCAAATAGAATTACAACCAGAGCAACTAATTATGCTTGTACAGGAAGCCGTAATATTGTCCTCAAAGAAAGTGTGTTTAAGAAAATTTCGTTACGGTGAGGCAGATTTGCTAAATAAAATTGCATCTGACCCGGGAGTGATAAAGTTTTGCGGAGATTCTCAGTCGATCCGGGAAAACAAAGATTGTATTCGCCGGATATTATCATCTTTTATGTCTATCACAGGATTATGGGCGCTTGTTTACCAGCCAACCATGGAATTTGCCGGATATGCGGGGTTGGTTAGCGAAAATCAGAATATGCCTGAATTCCAGGTGGCGGTGTTTAACAAATTCCACCGCAAGGGACTTGACAGCGAAGCGTTAAAAATGTGTATGGATCATGCAGCAAGAAATTTACCGTCAGGTACTGTTGAAGTATATATCCGATCAGAACACAAACTCACCAAAAGGATGATCCGAAAAGCGGGATTTAAATTTACAAGAAATACCTTCCTGAAGGGAAAAGCGCATGAAATATATGTTTATACCCCTGATTACGGGCTGAATTGATCTGACCTTACCTTACTGTTATTTCAGAAGAGTAGATAAATGTCTGAATGATTAAATGTTTAAAAGCGGGAATAATGTAATTGATAAATTTTTTGGTTTTCGGATTTCGTGCTTTGGATTTCTATTTCTTTCGGTAACGTAACAACTGATCGGCTCCAAATTTACCGGATCCCGCAAGGAGAAAAAAAACAAAAATCGCAAGGTATAACAATGCTTTTTCTTTGATGCCAAAGGGATCACCGGCGTGCCGGATAAATGCAGCAACAAACATGGTAGCAGATAAAAAAAGGGCAGAAGGGCGTGTTGCCAAACCCGCTGCCAACAGTAATCCGCACCCAAACTCTGATATTCCCGCTGTCCAGGCAAATCCGGCAGGAAATGGAAAACCCAGCTCGCGGGTGGCGTTAATGAATCCATCTGAAACAGGGATTTTATTTATACCATGGCCAAGCGAAATACTTAGCCCGGCAAATATTCGTAATAGCATAAGCCCGATATTCACATAGAAAGATTTGATTTCTTCTCCGGAAATGATAAAATTTAACATATCAAGGTATGGTTAGCAACGTTTATTCGGAAGCAAATATATAAACCGGCCGAAAACCTGCAATAGTATGACAGATAAAATAAAAACGATTGAGACTTTTTACGATCCTTACAGAGCGTATATTGCAAAAAACTTACTGGAAAACGAAGGGATAGAAAGCTTTGTAGCCGATGGGAATGTGTTTCCCACCCACTCATTTTTCAGCAATGAAGGTGGGATAAAATTATGGGTAAAAGTGGCTGATTGCCAGAAAGCCATTGAAATAATCAGTAAAGCAAAATTATGATCGTACGATATAGATACATAATGAGCCTGATTTGGTTTGTATTTGCAGGTTGGCTAAATGGCTACACCCAGGATTTATTCGACAAGGACTATATCCATACTTCAAATGGTACGCTGGAAATTACATTTATCGGTCATGCTTCGCTCATGTTTTTTATTGATGATTATGTCATCTATATTGATCCTACACATACTGTGGCTGATTATCAAAACCTGCCCAAAGCCGATATGATTCTAATCACCCACCATCATTCTGACCACTGTGATCCGATAGCGATATCTGAACTTCGCAAAGAGGATACAAAAATCATAACAACAGAAAAAGGACATGAACGTTTGAATAAAGGAATGATTGTATATAATGACCAGACGTTAAATCTGGATGGATTTCGCATTGAAGTGGTGCCTGCCTATAACATTGTACACAAAAAAAAGAATGGAGAATTGTATCATCCGAAAGGCGAGGGAAATGGTTATGTGATTACTATTGGTGATAAGCGGATTTATATTGCCGGCGATACTGAGAATGTACCTGAAATGAAAAAACTGAGGTACATCGACATCGCTTTTTTGCCGATGAACCAGCCATATACCATGGAGCCGGAGATGGTAGCCGACGGTATAAACAGTTTTAATCCAAAGATTGTTTATCCCTATCATCACAGCGGTACAAATGTGAAAAAACTCATTGAACTGCTTGGAGAAAATAGCAAAACAGAACTTAGGCTGCGCAGGATGTATTGATTTACGGGCTGGCTTGTTCAGATAATAATGTTAATTAAGAAGCCGGTTTTATACGTTATCAGGCTGCCTCAGGACATTTGCAACAAATTGCTCATCCGTCAACCGGCATCATCGGAATCACCAGCTCAATATCATCCCACATGACAACCATATTAACCCCGATATCCGGCGCCTTCTCAAAAAAAATCGTCAGTTGTTCGGTGATTTCTTTGGTTTTTACAGTTTCAATTTCAATCCGGAAAACATCCTTTTCATAATCTGGAGGAGATACTCCCCAGCGGTCTGAATTGAAGTTGAAAC
>QIDJ01000225.1 GCA_003228395.1 Flammeovirgaceae bacterium | reverse complement strand
GCGGTCATTTTGCCGAAAGGATACCGGCATGCCTTGCTGAACGATTCTAAAAAGGTCAGTTTGCAAAACAGGGAAAAACTACGAAAAGATATTGAAAAAGATGCGCTGGCGTGGGTGGTGGCGTACGTTTCGAATGATGAAATTGACCGCATCAACATCCTGAATGCCTCATTCAAAGCGATGCATCTGGCAATCGGACGGCTAAAAATTACGCCCGGACTGTTGCTGATTGACGGAAACCGGTTTACTCCTTTTGATGGAGTGAATCACGAATGTATAGTAAAAGGAGACGGGTTGTATTTGTCGATAGCGGCCGCATCGATCCTTGCTAAAACCCATCGGGATGCATATATGTATTCGCTGAGTAAAAAATTTCCGGGCTACGGATGGCAATCCAACGTCGGTTACCCTACGCCGGGGCATAGAATAGCAATTAAAGAACTGGGGGTGACGCCTTATCACCGGAAATCATTCCGGTTGCTGTCTCACCAGTTGCATCTCCCTTTCTCCGATTTTAATAGGAGGGAATAGGTTATACTATATTTGCCAATTGAATATTAAAACCCCCTGAATCTTTCTAAAAAAGATAAATACCTATCTTTAGCAATCAAAACGTAAACGTTTCGGATAGTAATGAATGTTAGCATGTAATTTTAACTCATAATGTATAGATACCTGTTAATATCCGTGATCATTTTCGTGATGTTGCATGCGGGGTGCAGCCGTCCGGGCAATATAACGCGTACGCTTCATTTTGTTGACCTGAACACACCCGAAAACCGTACCTTAAACCTGTATCCAAGAGAATTTACAACCTGTTTGCTTCAAGCGATCTACGAAGAAAAGCTTCCGGTTTATACCATTGATTATCTTGAAACAGGCGCCATTCTGCCCCTTGAACGTACCGTATTTGAATCACGAATTATTGAGCCATATGAACTTCACGATCCGGATGCAGATGATGAATATGCCCTGCCGGCGGATCATGACCTGAAAAGTTATTTTTCGTCCGTTACCCTGATAAGTTTTGATGAAAAACAAGTTGCCGGCGATGTGTATAAGACAATGTATATTAATTTCTATCACCCGGGAGAGATTACCCCCGAAGGATTTGACATATACATTTGTTCAACGGAATACGATAAGGCCATCGCTTACCTTCAGCATATTTCGCCCCCGTTGGTTTGGCACAATTACAGGCTGGAAGACTGGGGCTGGGTAAATGAAATGGTGTTCAAGCCAGATTATGTGACTTCTTCGAAAATGGCATTCGACATTTTAATGTTCTACAAATCAAACCAGCAATATGAAAAAATTGCCGCGGAAAAAGCGCCGCATGATATTGATATGTTCCTCAGCCAAAAACCCGGAAACCTGCATGTAATTCTTCCTGATCATCGCAACCACACGGGATACGTTTATTACCTCGATGATTCCATCACCACATACCTGGCTTCCTTTTCGTTTGATGACCTCAGCCGGATAGGAGAATCAAAGATATCTACGGCATTGCCACAGATGATGCCTTTAACCACTGCTTTGGAACGACATTATTATAAAATAAAGGAAACACCCCGGAAAATATCTGAAAACGGCATATTTTCCTCTCCGGTAAAGGGAAAGGATAAGCTGACTCAACGTGCAGGCAGCAAACCGGATATTGCTGCGGATTATTTCAACAAAGCACAACTTTTTCGTTTACGGCAAATAGACCGGGTAAACGAAAACGACACCATTATACCTCCGGAACTTTCATTGTGGCTATATGATGCGGTCAGGAGAGGAGAAATTGCCGTGTATGAAGATGACAGCCTTCAAACCAGGCTGCTTTCCGGCAGTTTTTTTGATGCCCTGCTTTTTGAAGATAGCAAAACATCAAAAATGCTTAACCCGGAGCTGCTGAAGGTTCATCTCATTATTCATGAAATGATATTTGATCAGGCCGGCAGCATATCCGGGCTGAAACCTATGGGCGTGGGCCTTATGGTTCCCGGAAGGTATGTTCCCGAGGGATTTAACAGAACGGCAGGTTACTTCAGGGTGGACGAAATAAACAGGTATCTTGTTGGCAGAGGAGAGGAAGAAATTGACTTTTCATTGCTAAAGGGGTTTCCGCTAAAGTCCTGGAATATTGAAATGTATCCGGTTGAAAACTAAAGAAAATCAATGGATGTATAGTTGTCTTTGTGACAAAGAGCTTCGGGCTTTGAGCTACGAGCTACGAGATTTGGCGGACAAAACGAGCTATCCGTCCTCGGCTACACCTTGGGCGAGTAAAGCGGGCTTCGGATTTCGGACTTTTCACGAACGATTTCGTCTTTCCAAAGGAATCCTATGGAATAGCAGGCAAATGGGACTTCATTCTCTATTATTTTAGTTAATTTCATATCAGATACCTATGGACATTACTAAAGTGAGTAGTTCAAGCCGGGATACGGTGGCCATTGTGGGTGTTCCGTTTGACGATAAATACTCCTTCATGAAAGGCGCCGCAGAAGGGCCTGATCAGATCCGGCGCATTATGCATG
>QIDJ01000360.1 GCA_003228395.1 Flammeovirgaceae bacterium | reverse complement strand
AGGGGATTTACCGGAAACTCAATTTAATTCAAAAAGGTTAAATCCATATATATTGCTTAAAGAATGAATTTTCTATATTTGACTAATCCAGAATATACATATCATGAAAAATCCCCGTAAATTTCTATTTTATTCATTGCTCCTATACTTTGCTATCGTATTCCTCGGTGCGTTATATATTGACTCCAGGTCAGCATTTGAGTTAATTGATACCGTAAAGTTTATCCCGGCAATGAAGTACGTATCTTTTTTCGGAATTTTGCTTTTCCTGATATTTTATGTGGTGGTAACAAGGGATACCCGGGTAATGGGTAAGGAGATTGATAAACTGAAAGATGAACACACCAGTCTCAAAGCCAAACTGTTCGATTTTCAGGAAGAGAGCCGGCAAATAAAGGATACACCGTCCTCCTCAGAATCCTCTCTTCCGGAAAAAACCGGTAGTGACGAAAGTAACGCATCTGCTGAAAGTACAGAGGGAGAGGACGATTCAATTTAAACCTGATATCAGCACATATGGAGGCTACATCCATCATTCATGCCGAATTGAAAGAAGCTGCAGCAGTTCTTCAGAAATTTATTGGCACTAAACACAATTTCTTAGCCATTGAAAAAGCCTCAAAAATTATCGCTGATGCCATCAACAACGGTGGTAAAATTATTTCATGCGGAAATGGAGGTTCGCATTGCGACGCCATGCATTTTGCAGAAGAGCTTACCGGCAGATTTCGTGAAAGCAGGCGCCCTTTGCCTGCCATAGCCATTTCTGACCCGACCCATCTTTCCTGTACCTCCAATGATTATGGGTTTGAATATGTGTTTTCCAGGTTTATTGAAGCCCTGGGCAACAAAGCGGATGTTTTGCTTGCTATCAGCACAAGCGGCAATTCGGTGAATGTAATTAACGCCATACATGAAGCCCGCGTAAAGGGAATGAAGATTATCGTGCTTACCGGAGATGATGGAGGTAAAATGGCCGGGTTGGCAGATGTAGAAATACAAGTTCCTCATGAGGGTTATTCGGACCGCATTCAGGAAATTCATATCAAAGTCATCCACATTCTTATACTACTTGTCGAAAAAATGGTGGATTAAATTATGGTTTCAAAAATATATGGTTGTGCGGTTATTGGCGTTGATGCAGTAAAAATTGCCGTTGAAGTAGATGTAGGGCGCGGCAGGAAATTTTTTATGAGCGGCCTGCCCGACAGCGCCGTGAAAGAAAGTGCACATCGCGTAGAATCGGCTATAAAAAGCACCGGGTTCAGGATGCCACGCACAAAGGTAGTGGTAAACCTTGCTCCTGCTGATATCCGCAAAGAAGGTTCGGCCTATGATCTTCCGATCGCCCTGGGAATTCTTAATGCTTCGAACCAGGTATCGTTCGACGGCCTGGAGGACTATGTTATAATGGGAGAGCTGGCGCTTGATGGAAAATTGCGAAACATGAAAGGTGTTTTATCCATAGCCATAGAAGCCCGCCGCAGGAAATTCAAAGGTTTTATTCTTCCTAAACAAAATGCCAATGAAGCCGCGATTGTCAACGACCTGGAAGTGATAGGGGTCGAATCGCTGGATCAGGCCGTACGCTTTCTGACCGGCCGCCTGGACATACAACCACTGGATGTTGACACAAGGGATATCTTTAGTTATCAGCTTAATAACTACGATGCAGATTTTGCTGAGGTACAGGGTCAGGAGAATATCAAAAGATCGTTGGAGATAGCTGCGGCAGGAGGTCACAACGTCATCATGATCGGTCCGCCTGGCGCCGGTAAAACCATGCTCGCCAAAAGGCTGCCATCCATTCTGCCGCCATTATCGCTCCAGGAAGCGCTTGAAACAACTAAAATTCATTCGGTGGCAGGCAGACTGAGTGCAGACGCCTCATTGATTGCTACACGTCCGTACCGGAGCCCGCACCACACTGTAAGCGATGTGGCCCTCGTAGGCGGCGGTGGATCGCCGCAGCCCGGAGAAATTTCGCTGGCACATAACGGGGTGCTTTTTCTGGATGAATTTCCGGAATTCAAACGAGCGGTGCTCGAGGTGATGCGCCAGCCCATGGAAGAACGGAAGGTAACGATTTCCAGGGCAAAAGTATCGGTTGATTATCCCGCCAACTTCATGCTGATTGCATCCATGAATCCGTGTCCCTGCGGCTACTACAACCATCCCGAAAAAGATTGCGTGTGCGCTCCGGGAATCGTTCAGCGCTACCTTCAGCGAATCAGCGGCCCGCTGCTCGACCGGATTGACCTGCATGTGGAGGTAACGCCCGTTTCGTTCGATGAAATGACCGGATCGCGTAAATCAGAAACCAGCGCCGATATACGGGAACGCGTGATTGCCGGAAGGGAGATACAGTCCGAGCGGTTTAAGGACAACCCGCATGTGTACTGCAATGCCATGATGTCGCCCAACATGGTAAAAAAGGTCTGCCAGATCAACACGGCCGGACGTACGCTGCTTAAAACCGCCATGGAAAAGCTCGGGTTATCGGCCCGGGCGTATGACCGTATTTTAAAGGTATCGCGCACTATT
>QIDJ01000351.1 GCA_003228395.1 Flammeovirgaceae bacterium | reverse complement strand
TCATTCCATCATAGCGCAGCAGATTTCAGTCAGCGCTTCACAGTCCATACGTAATAAATTCATGGATCTAATTGACCAAAACCTGGAGTCAGAACACGTGCTGACGTTTTCCATTGCTCAACTGCGAAGCGCAGGGCTTTCCATTCAGAAGGCTTCATACATCCATGATTTAAGCCTGAAATTTGCTCAAAATAAAAAGTAAACCTTCAAAGAAACTCCTGGAGCGGTTAGCCGCAAAATGGAAGCCCTATCGTTCGGTTGCAGTCTGGTATCTGTGGCAGGCGGTTGACAAACAACCGTAGCAAGTGTAACATCTTGCAAAACCTGTCCTTAAAAAGGGAATATACTTCATCCGCCCCGTCCTGAAGCAACCGTTTCGATAATAATATTTACATACTCCAGGGCAGTGTTACTTAAAGTGCTCCCTGACACAAAAAAATCGGCCTGCTTCATCTGATTAAAATCATCTTTTCAGGTGTTAATTGTTCTTATAAATCACCTCCGAATCAGTTATCTATGCATCGCAAAATAAACAGGTAAAAAGGCTCAATTAACTGCAAAAAAGTTGGTATAGCACAAAGACATTGGTTATGACTCAACGCGTTGAAAATATCATCGAACAAATCAACATTGATAATGAACTTTCGGTAATGAAAGCCCTTGGACAGACAAAAAGGCTTAAAAATTTAAGTAAAGATGAAAAGATTGACCTGACGGAAGCATTATCTACTATCTTTTACCATCACGATCATGCCGGCGTCACCGATATGCATAAACTTGTCGTACAGGCAGAAATCCAGATTGCCGGTTTCGGTACGGATGTCATGCCTTTTCTTATCGAGGAAATGATAAATGCCGACGGAGAATCTGCCGCGTATCTTGGAAAAACCATTGCGCTTACCGGATGCCCCGGAGTAGAACTGATTCTGGAGGCCTGGGATAAAAACCAGGATGATGATTTTGCCGTTATCAACCTGATCCAGGCCCTGTCATACTTTAAAATTCCCGAAGTAACCAAGGCCATGCCCCGTATTCTGGTAGCTACCAAATCCAAAAATTTTCAGGTCAGGGCGATGGCGCTTTATGTAACCGGGAAACTAGCCCTGAGCCTTTCGGCACATGCGTTTAACGAAAAGCTGCGTCTTGCCATGTTCGACGCTGCATTTGTACTCCTGTCGGGGCCAAAGCACCTGGTCAGAAAAAATGCAGCACGTACACTCGGCAAAATGCTCAAAAAAGGCCTTCTCACCAAAAGTCAGGAAAAGAAAGTATATGATGCTTTTCAGGCTATTATGGGAAAAGACGGCCAGCATAAATGGGACCGGGCTTTTATTGTACGGCATGAAGCCGAGCATTTCAGCCCTTATTTTAAACTCTCCGGAAAACCTGTAGAACGGTATCGCCAAAGCTTTCGTGTAGTCGAAAAACGCGAACTCTGCCCTAAAACATTTCATTATATTGTCGAAGCTCCGCTCATTGCGGAGAAAATTCAGGCAGGACAGTTTATCATCCTTCGGCGTAATGAGTTCAGTGAACGGATACCCCTATCGATATGCGGCTGGGATCGTGAAAAAGGAACAATCCATATCATTGTGATGGCTGTAGGCAAAACCACCACGGAAATCAATCAAATGAATGAAGGAGACTGCTTTTCTGATATTGTCGGTCCGCTTGGCGAACGTTCGCATGTAAAAGAACTTACCGGCGCCTGCATTGTCATAGGTGGCGGATACGGTACCGGCGCCATCATTCCAACGGCACGCGACTTTAAAGCGCTGGGCAACAAAGTTATCGGAATTGTGGGCGCCAGGTCCAAAGAACTCCTCATTATGACAGATGAGTTAGGCCGGGTTTGTGATGAAATAGTGCTTACAACCAATGACGGGTCGGAAGGTGTGAAGGGGTTTGTTACCGATGCGCTTGAAGAAATCATTAAAAAGGAAAAAGTGAGCCATGTGCTGGCCGTCGGGCCGGTGCCAATGATGAAGGCCGTCAGCAACATGACAAAGCTGTTTAATATTGAAACCTATGTTTCGCTGAATGCCATCATGGTGGATGGCACGGGTATGTGTGGCGCTTGCCGTGTGTCAGTAGGAGGAAAAATAAAATTTGCATGTTTTCACGGGCCTGATTTCGATGGCCATCTGGTTGATTTTGATCAGTTGATGAAAAGGCAAAAAATGTTTACCAGAGAAGAAAAAAAAGCAATCAACGTATTGGCGTTGTAAGTGCACGAGGAAAATGGATGAAATCAAAACAAGAAAATTAAGTAATAAAGAACGGTTTACTATACCACATCAGGAAATGCCGCTTTGTTCACCGGAAGAACGGGTTTTAAATTTCGATGAAGTTCCCCTTGGTTATTCCCCACAACAGGCTATGGAAGAGGCCATGCGCTGCCTGCAGTGCAAAAAGCCGGCATGCATAAGCGCCTGTCCGGTTGGGATAGATATTCCGGGGTTTATAAAACTAATCGAGGAAGACAAACCTGACGAGGCGGCTAAAAAGATCAGGGAGACAAACTTTCTGCCCGCTGCCTGCGGCCGGGTG
>QIDJ01000144.1 GCA_003228395.1 Flammeovirgaceae bacterium | reverse complement strand
GGATATCCCGATTAGCAAATAAAAATAGTTCTCATACCAGGGTTTATACTCATATGCAAAGGTGATTTCCGACCAGAGATAGCCGGCGTATCCATTATACCCTTCAATAAATATGTCCCAGTATTCTTTCATTCTGTTTTTTTGTTAAAATTACTAAAGCTAAAATTAATATCCTGACCCCCATTCTTTAATTCAGCATAACCGGATAATCTGAGATTTTTAAGATATTTATATTCGCGAATATTATTTAAATTTCCTTGCATGAAAGGCACACTTATATTGGGCAGATTTTTCGGAATCAAAGTACAAATTCACTGGACCTTTCTATTTCTGATCGGCTGGGTTATATATCTGGAACTGCGCAAAGGAAGCGACTGGCCTTCCATATTGCTTACCGTGTTTTTTGTGCTGGTTATTTTTTTGTGTGTTATCCTGCATGAGTTCGGGCATGCGCTTACAGCCCGGAAATTTGGTATCAAAACAAAACAAATTACGTTACTGCCTATCGGAGGCGTTGCCAGCCTGGAGAAAATGCCGGAAGATCCGCGTCAGGAATTGTGGGTGGCAATAGCAGGTCCGGCTGTAAATCTTGTCATTGCATTTATACTCTCGTGGTTTGTAGATATGGAAAAGTATTTTGCAAATCCGGAGGTTCTCGAACAGATTACAATACAGAATTTTACCTTCTACCTGCTCATGGTCAACCTGACGCTCGTACTATTCAACATTATACCGGCCTTTCCTATGGATGGCGGACGTGTGCTGCGTGCGCTGCTTTCGTTTAAAATGGAACGAACCAAAGCCACCGAAACAGCTGCACGTCTGGGTCAGTTGATTGCGGTTATATTTTTCTTTTTAGGTTTTATGTATAATCCGTTTCTCATACTGATCGGTGTATTTGTGTTTTTTGGCGCCCAGGGCGAAAATATGATGGTTCATCACATTTCTTTGCTGAAGGGATATAAGGTGAGCGACGCAATGATGACGCACATTACGGCTGTAAGCCCGCATCAGACCCTAAAAGAGGTGGTTGACATCATGCTGGCAGGTACAGAACGTCATTTTGTCGTTGCAGAAGGAGGTGAAGTAAAAGGCATTATTTATCAAAATGACCTGCTTCAGGCGATCAAAGAAAAAGGCAATGAAGGGCGTATAGAGGAAGCAATGAATTCGGAAGTAATCTCATTGTCGATATCAGATAAACTCTCAACGGCCTATACGTTATTGCTTGCAAAACGAAACCTGTATATTCCCGTATTAACTCATGGCGTCCTTACCGGCGCTATTGACCTGTAAAACATTCAGGAATTCGTGCTGGTACAGGGAGCGTATCACTATTAAATTCATCTTACAAAGGTTTTGCGCTTTTTTACGCATACTTTTTGCAATAATTAATGTTAATTTCATAATAGAATCAGTAACACAAAATATAAAATCATTGGGTATGAAATGTTTGGCATGGATCGTTGTGACGTTTTTTTCTCTTCTCACTGCACAGGCGCAGGATTTGCACGGTTTTAAAATAGAAAACGGTAAATTAATCTGGCAGAAAGTGTACAGGTCTGATAAAAGTATGGACGATCTGGCAAATTACTTCAACCGTTCGATAGCAATACAAAATCTGAAGGTTTCCGGTGAATTACTCACAGGCAGATTGAGCAAAACGGAAATTTATTATAAAGGAGCTGGATTTTCATGGACATCGACACCGGACTACGTACTTTTTTATGATGTGAGCGCTTTTTTTACAATTGATTTCAAAGAAGGCCGTTACCGGATTACCATCGACCAGATTTATATAACTCAAAAAAAGCGCGATCCAAATACGGGCAGAATCGAAGTAACATTGCTGTCAACGCATGTTCTGAAAAAAAACAAGTACAGATCCAATTTTATAAAGGCAGGAGCCGAAATATTTGATTTTACTTTTAGCAAGTATTTTGAAGTCAGGGCCGGTGATGATGATAAAGAATGGTGAAACAATTTACGGGACTTTGCAAAAAAAATCCCCCAATACGCTTTGTATTGAGGGAAGTTGTGATCCAGCCAGGACTCGAACCTGGAACCTACAGCTTAGAAGGCTGTTGCTCTATCCAGTTGAGCTACTGGACCGTACTGCGCCTGGAGCAAGATCCGCTCTCAAATTGTCACACAAGGTCAACTTGCAAATATGGTCGGTCGGACGTGTCCGACGAAGCCTCGTCTTTGGCAGGACGAAATCGGGCGTGCCTGACGAAGTCCCGCCCAAGCGGGACGAAGTCGGGGCGGCAAGATTACCTTACGGTGATCCTGGTTTTGGAGGGATTCAAAGCTTGCAGCTTTCTTCCTCCAATTTTCTCGCTCCCAATTCCCGAATGACTTCGTCATTCGTCTTGTCCGCTCGCAAATTGACACTTCGTGTCACGCTGCAAGCTTTGTCGGGGCGGCAGGATTCGAACCTGCGGCCCCCTGCTCCCAAAGCAGGTGCGCTAACCGGACTGCGCTACGCCCCGAATATTATTGTCCTCCAGATATCTTTTAATACCTCTCTTTTTAATCGCTCTTTCCAGCTTA
>QIDJ01000350.1 GCA_003228395.1 Flammeovirgaceae bacterium | reverse complement strand
TCGATTATGGTCTTGAGCTTACCGACCCTGCACTGGGGTTCTTATGGACGTCCACCATTCAGGAATTTTCTTTTAAGGAAGACCTTACGTATTATGTCAGTCCCGACAATGAATTCAATTTTGGATACCATTTAAGTTATCATACGTTTTTGCCGGGTAAAATAGCACCCAATACTTCATCCTCTATTTTTTCCACAGTGGAACTGGAAAAATTATTTGCACTTGACCATGCCCTGTATTTCGAAAATAAACGAAAGCTCAGTAATAAATTGTTGCTCAGTTATGGAATAAGACTTTCAGTTTTTCAGAATGTTGGCGCCTCTACGATTTATACGTATGAGGACCCACAAGATAACGTCAATATTCGGATTACAGGCGCTACTACGTATGGTACACTCGAAAAAATAGTCAGCTATATTAACGCTGAGCCACGCGTATCCATGAGGTATAATACAGGAAAACATGCTTCGGTTAAATTAAGTTATAACCGAATGGTTCAGAATGTGCATCTTATTTCAAGCGGTACGGTTCCGCTGCCTTTTAATACGTGGTATCCAAGTTACCCCTATCTGAAGCCTCAGATTGCTGACCAGATTGCAGGCGGATACTTCAGAAATTTCCGCAATAACACGTATGAATTCTCAGTGGAGGGGTATTATAAATGGCTGAACAATGTGACGGACTTTGCCGACAATGCCGACATATTCTTTAATCCCAACCTTTCAACCGAGTTCAGGCAGGGTATTTCCAGGTCGTATGGACTGGAATTGTTTTTAAAAAAAAATGTAGGGTTTTTAACAGGTTTTGCAAGCTACACCTACTCGAAAACAGAACGACATATAGAAGGAGTTAACAATGGCCGTGTTTTCATAGCAAATTACGATAGAAGAAATGCGTTTAATGTATTGGGCACCTATGAATTTAACAGAAAATGGACATTCGGATTCGGGTTTACCTATAGTACCGGAAGGCCGATAACGCTTGCAACGGGCAAATATGGAGTGAATGGGTATATTCCTGACCACATTACCGAACGAAATGGATTCCGGTTACCGGATTATCATCGAATGGATATAAGCGCTACACTGAATCCCAAAAAAAACAAGGATAGAAAATGGAAATCAAGCTGGGTATTTTCCATTTACAATGTGTATAACCGTAAAAATATATTTACCATTTACACCAGGCAGCCTGAAGATGAAAACGGTGTACCGTCAGGCGAACCGGGTGAAAAGGAGTTTGTAGCGGTTTACCTTTTTCCGGTATTGCCTTCGGTCACTTATAACATACGTTTTTAAAATGAAGATTGCCAACTATATTACCAACCTGCTGATGTATCTGACTGTAATACTCACCTTTTCGTGTGAAGAGGTAGTGATAATAGACCTTCCGGAAACAGAACGCAATATTGTAATTGAAGGATTACTTACCGACGAATTAACAAGTCATTATGTCAGGGTGTCGCAGGTTGTTGATTTTTATGAAACGGGGTCATTTCCTGCGGTTTCCGATGCAGAAGTATTTGTAGAAACTGATGCTGGCGAGGTATTCAGATATACATACAATCCAACCGGTGATAGCTTACTTGCAGGGTATTATTTTTCCGAACTGGAATATGCCGGTAAACCGGGTAAGTTATATTCTCTGCATGTAAAGCTGGGAGGGTTGGAATTTACCGCAATTGACTCTATGGTACGTGTGGCTCCTATTGACAGCCTCAGTACGCAGATAAATGAGCATGAAAGAGCAAATGCAGGAGCGGACAGCTTGTATTGGGAAGTGGTGCTGTACGCCAGCGAACCTCCGGAAGTTAAGAATTATTATTTTTTTAATTTTTACAGAAACGGACAGCTTACCAGAGATGAAATCACGGATGTGTATGCTTTTGACGATACAGCGTTAAGCGGATCGCTTGACGGACTTGCCTCACCGGTTTTATATGCCAGGGGAGATACTGCTACGGTAGAAATGATGAGCCTCACACGCAGGGGATATTTGTATTATTTTGACCTTGTAAACGTACTGAACAATGACAGCGGGTTGTTCAGCCCGCCACCCACCAATCCCAGATCGAATATCAGCGGGGGAGCTGCTGGCATCTGGCAGGTATCGGCATTGTCTCGTAAGCAGCTAGTAATAAAATGAGAATGGCCCGGTAAACAGGTGGTTGAATTTTTGTTAAGGAAATCCGGTTTTATTATTCCCGATTCCTGCGGGTGGATCAAAACAAATTCCTATTTTGGAAAAAAATTTTAGAGCATAAATGAAATTAAGGCTGTTTTTGATATTATTTTTCATCTTTCCGGCAGTTGTATTCGGTCAGATTGTTCTTGATAATGCTCCTTCTTCATTGAAGTGGTTTCAGATCAATACGGAGAATTTTAAAATAATTTTCCCCAAAGAGTTCAATACTGAAGCAATGCGTGTTGCCAATACCATGCAGCATTTGTATAAACCCGTATCAAACAGCCTTAAAATAGAACCTAAAAAAATATCGGTAATTCTTCAAAACCGGAATGCAATTTCAAATGGGTTTGTAACCCTGGCTCCCCGT
>QIDJ01000194.1 GCA_003228395.1 Flammeovirgaceae bacterium | reverse complement strand
GATCAGCTTGGTTTCAAGGGTTTGTGTTAGCTGGGTAGGCGGAAAATAATCGTATTCGATGGCGTACCCCGGCCTGTACATTTTCGCTTTTTCAAATCCGGGAATATGGCGCAGCGCCATAAATTGAACATTTTCAGGCAGGGATGTAGAAAATCCATTTACATAAACTTCTACTGTATCCCATCCTTCGGGTTCCACAAATATCTGATGACGCGTACGCTCTGCAAACCGGTTGATTTTATCTTCAATGGAAGGACAGTAACGGGGTCCGGTACCCTGAATTCGGCCGGTAAACATAGGTGACTTTTCAAAGCCTGTTTCCAAAATTTCATGTACTACCGGATTGGTATAGGTGATATGGCAGCTTTTCTGGTGTTTTAGAGGCGTTGTATCGGTGAAAGAAAATTTACCGGGTATTTCATCTCCCTTTTGTTCTTCCATCAGGTCATAATTGAGCGATCGACCGTCAATCCGGGGTGGTGTGCCTGTTTTCATGCGTCCGGCCATGAAACCCAACTCAACAAGTTGTTCCGTTAGTCCTGTGGCTGCTTTTTCGCCGGTTCGTCCTCCGCCGAATTGTTTTTCTCCAATGTGAATAAGACCATTCAGAAAGGTACCATTGGTCAAAATCACCGTTTTTGATCTTATTTTAATGCCCATACCTGTTTTTACTCCGCATACTTTACTATCTGCAACGAGTATTTCCGATACCATTTCCTGCCACATATCCAGGTTTGGGGTTTGCTCCAGGGCAAGCCGCCACTCTGAAGCAAAGCGCATACGGTCGTTTTGCGTGCGCGGGCTCCACATCGCAGGTCCTTTCGACCGGTTGAGCATTCTGAACTGGATCATCGATTTGTCAGATATGATTCCTGACAAACCGCCCAGCGCATCAATTTCGCGTACAATTTGCCCTTTTGCCACACCACCCATGGCAGGGTTGCACGACATCTGCCCGATAGTGGCCATATTCATAGTCACTAAAAGCACTTTTGAGCCCATATTGGCTGCAGCCACTGCGGCTTCACAGCCCGCATGGCCTCCTCCAACCACTATCACATCATAAACTGGAAACATAACCAATTAAAAATGTTCCACGTGGAACACTACCAATTTCTTCGGTCAACGGCGGAAATGTTCCACGTGGAACGTATTAAAACCGGTACAAAGATAAGCAAGACTCTTCTTTTTCACGCATTACCTTCTTGTCTTCCGCAGATTTATCGCCATAGCCAAGCAAATGCAATACACCGTGTATCATAACGCGGTGTAATTCATGGTTAAAATTGTTCTTCAGTGAAAACGAATTTTCTTCCACCCGGTCAATGCTGATGAATATGTCAGCTTCAACGGCAGTGGCGTCATCCGACAAATCGAAAGTAATGATGTCGGTATAAAACTCATGGCCAAGATGCTTCACATTGAGGGTGTGCAGGTATTCGTCCGAGCAAAAGATGTAGTTAATATGTGTAATTTGTTTTCCTTCAGCTTCAACAATGTGCTTGATCCAATTTTTTGTCTGCTTCGGATTGTTCAGGATTATGCGCACATCTTCGTAAAATAATTCGATCAAAGACATGCATCAATCAACATAGAAGCTCAATTCAACTATTCTTCCTTTATCCAGAAAAGCCACCTCGTCGGCGAGATGTTTCATTAGAAAAATACCCCGGCCTCCCGGCTTGGAGATATTTTCAGGAGCTGTGGGATCTTCGAGATTGTGGTAATCAAATCCGTCTCCCTCATCTATGATAATAAACTTAATCATTCCCTCATTAAGCGAAAGGGTGATTTTTACGTTTTTATCCTTGTTTTTCTTATTGCCATGAATGATTGCATTATTTACGGACTCGGTTACGGAGATCATAATATTTCCATAGATATCATCATTGAGATTGAATTTATCTTTCGCATTGTCGATAAAACTTTCGATAATACGTATGTTATCGGATAATGACGGTATCTCAATAGTTATTTTATCCATATTTTAATGCAACAATACTAATCAAAATTTTGATTTCCAATCCTCCTGAAATACTCATTTACCTCTTTCTTATAATAGGGATATAATTTGGGAGGTACGGTTTTTAACAGCTCGATCTCCTTTTCCTTTGCCTTGAAGTATTCTTCAAAAGCTTTCGGGAGAGCTCTTTCATACTCTTTGGCGCCGATTCCTTCGCGTTCGTTGTCGAGTTCGCGTTCTCTCATTGCGTTTTCAGCTTCGAGAAGGCGGGTAAGTATTTCCCTCTGACGCCGGATCGTTTGCTGGGTAAGGCGCTTGTTTACCAGATCCATCTCCGTTTGTTCCATTTTCTGCATGGTGGCATTGCGGCTTTCCCCCTCCCCTTCATTAAGCTGGCTTTCCATTTCCTGCAGCGCTTTTCGTATTCTTTCCTGCTCTGCTGCCAGTTTAGCCAGTTCTTCTGATAATTCACGACCGGTTTTTCCGCTTCTTTTCAGTTGCTCGATTTGCTGGTTCAATTGCTTCTGAAGCTCACTCAGGCTTGGCGTGCCCTGTTTTTTATCCATATTCGGATTGCCCATTGCCTCGCTGAGGTTCTGCT
>QIDJ01000099.1 GCA_003228395.1 Flammeovirgaceae bacterium | reverse complement strand
GGCGCCGCATGGGCTACCACCATTGCATATATTGTAAGCGCCACCTATATCGTGGTATTTTTCCTGCGCGGGAAAAGCGAAATTCTGTTTAAACGGAAATACATCACGATAAATGGGCCGATTGCCGGCGAAATTTTTTCAATAGGAGGGGTGAGCCTCGTGCGTCAGATATCGGTGACACTTCTTATTGCCATCCTGAACCAGACATTATTTAAATATGGAGGTGAAATTGGTGTGGCTATTTACGGAATCATTGCCCGCATGATGATGTTTAGTTTGTTTCCTGTAATGGGCGTAGTGCAGGGATTTATGCCAATCGCCGGATATAATTATGGGGCAAAATCATATAAAAGGGTAAACGAAACGGTAAAAAAAGCAGTTACGTATGGAACCGGAGTTGCACTGCTGATATTTGCGCTGATTGTTCTGTTTCCTATGGAAATCGTGAAGGTATTTACCACAGATGAGATGCTGATACGGCTTGCTCCCAGAGCGCTGGTACTGGTGTTTCTGGCCATACCGCTCATAACGATGCAGTTGATCGGTTCTGCTTATTTTCAGGCGATTGGGAAACCTCTTCCCGCGTTGCTCCTGACACTCCTTAAACAAGGTATATTTCTGATTCCGCTCGTGCTGATACTACCTTACTATTACGACCTGAATGGCGTATGGTATTCTTTCCCGATTGCCGATGTGTTATCTACGCTGATCACCGTTATTTTTCTAAAAAGAGCGCTTTACAGCCTGTCGGTCAAAGATATTCAAAGTGTGTAAGTGAAGTAAACCTGAAAGGCGTCCTCTCCAAAAGACGGCCTGAATGAAAGCCGCTCATTGCTGATCCGGTGCAGGTCGGGTATGATGTATCCGAAAAAGGCTCCGAAAAAATAGCCGGTGATCACATCGGTTCTGAAATGCCTGCCGGTTTCCAGCCGGAGAATCCCCGTTAGCGCCGGATAGGTGACGGCGCCAATCCATATCCAGGTTTTTGTTTTGGTATCGGTAAGATAACTTGAAAATAACCTTGCCGTAAAAAATGTGAGGGATGCGGTGGTAGAGGTGTGGGCCGAATAAAACGAATAACGCGCTTTTTTCACGGTTTTTAAATCAAGAGATACATCGGGGTTATATACAAACGGCCGTACGCGCAGCACTGATGATTTGATGATGCCATTAAATCCGCCGTTCAAAAGCAGCAGTTCAGATGTCATAACCGCCCATACTTTCCAGTCCGATTTATGTTCCCCGCCTTTAAAAATTGTTAACGGAACTGTAAACGGTATCAGAAAAGAGGCATAGAGCAGATAATCCCCGGCGCCTTCCTGGCGGTAATTGTCAATGGTTTTTCGGTCGAATGAATTTACCTGTCCGGGATCAAGCCGTGCGATCTCATCGGGTGTTAACGGGACAACCTGGTTTTGCAGGTATGCATTATACACATTCAGCCCGGCGCCAAGGGTAAGCAGAAAAATTTCCCTGCCTGTTTTTAGCTCAAATACATGTTTATGTACTTCATTAAGCGGTGTTTTACTGCTGCGACTGCGCTGCTGGGCAAAACCATGATCAGGTTGAACCAGGCTGACCGAAATGAATAACAGGAGAATAAGTTTCCTTCTTAAGATCAGGGTATATAGAAGAATTGGCATTGAGCGGTTGTATTTCAATTATTAATATACATACTTTACTGAAAATAAATTCCATTTAATAAATAATATAAATCAGGATGTAAGGATGTTGGTTTGGCGTGATGAGTTTAATTATACCGGTCCGCCGGACAGTGTAAAATGGGGATACGATCTGGGAGATGGCTGCCCGGACAAATGCGGATGAGGCAACAGGGAACTCGAATATTATACCAAAAGGCCGGAAAATATACGCGTGGAAAACGGGCGGCTGATCATTGAGGCAAGAAAAGAAAACCGGAATGAAAGAAACTTTACGTCAGCCAGAATGGTTACCAGGAATAAGGGTGACTGGAAGTATGGAAGGGAATAGATGAATGGCCCTTTAACCGGGAGTTTCATCTGATTCAGAATCTTGCGGTAGGCGGCTCATGGGGCGGCTCAAAGGGAGTGGATCCGAACATCCGGCCGCAAAAACTGGAAATAGAGATTACGTGCGTGTGTACCGGTGAGGCATTGATTATTCGATTGAATATTTAAACAAATCAGTGAGTAAGGATCGCTTTTAACAAGTAGTTAATTTTAATGCAGTATTTATTTGTAGCTATACTAACAGGCATTGTGTCAGCTATCTCGCTGGGGCCGGCATTCTTCATGATCACTGATACAAGTTTGAAACGCGGATTTTTTTCCGGGGCCATGGTGGCTATGGGGATATCGCTGGCAGACACCATTTATGTTACACTGATCCTGCTTGGATTTGCTGTTTTCTTTAAAAGTCCTGATTTCAAAACGATTTTTAGTTTTTCCGGGGGTATCATGCTGCTGATCTTCGGCGTGGGTTTCTGGCTGAGGAAGCACCGTCGGGCAGGCTTGCCGTCACACACTGGAAACAGGCTGCTAAACCCACTGCGGAGCTTTCTCAAAGGGTTTGCTATAAATGCACTGAA
>QIDJ01000357.1 GCA_003228395.1 Flammeovirgaceae bacterium | reverse complement strand
AATGCCACCAAATACGCCAGCGATACACATACCACCATCCTCATTGCAGATCATCAGGTCGTCAGGATTTAACGTCCGTTCTTTTTCGTCGAGTGTGGTAAACCGGGCTCCTCCGGGCAGCGTTTTGACAATAACCGTGTTTCCTGAAATTTTACCGGCATCAAATGCATGAAGAGGCTGGCCCGTTTCGTTCAACACGAAATTGGTTATATCCACTACATTGTTGATCGGCGTGAGGCCAATCGATTGCAATCGTTGCTGCAACCACCCGGGTGATTCTTTTATAGAAACACCGCTGATGCAAACAGCGCTGTAACGCGGACAAGCCTCAACGTTTTCCACAGTAACACTGATTTTCGAAGTAGTATCATCACCTGAAAAAGTTTCAACAGAAGGCCACTTAACGTCCCTAGCCAGAGCGGCCTTTAAATCACGCGCTACGCCAATATGCGATGTGGCATCACCCCGGTTCGGAGTCAGGCCGATTTCAATGGTAAAGTCTTCTTCGAACTGAAAAAAGTCAGCGGCAGGCGTACCTGGAGGAAGATCCGTGTCGAGCACTAATATACCTTCATGCCTGCTGCCCAACCCGATTTCGTCTTCCGCACAAATCATGCCTTCAGATATTTCACCACGTATCTTAACCTTTTTTATTATAAACGGATCACTTTTAACCGGATAGAGTGTAATTCCTGTTTTGGCCACAACTACCTTTTGCCCGGAGGCTACATTGGGGGCGCCACACACTATGGGCAAGTGGTTTTCGTTACCAACATCAACCGTAGTGATATATAAACGATTAGCTCCGGGGTGCTTCTCGCATGTAACAACATGCCCGATTACGAGCCCTTTTAATCCTCCTCTGATAGTTTCGAAAGGAGCAATACTCTCCACCTCAAGACCGGTATCGGTAAGAATTCTCCCGAGTTCTTCCGGTGTTTCGGAAATGTCGATATATTTTTTCAGCCAGTTATAGGATACTTTCATTTAATGTATTAAGCGAAAATCAATGGGCAAAATTAATCAAATCAATTTTAGAAGGAAGTCGTTGTGGCATATTTGTTAATATCAAAATCACGCCTACGTCATCGCTTGTATGAAACGGCTAATAATCACAAAAGAATCAGGAAATCCAAACCAAAGATGTTGTTAATGAAAATCTTTTTCACCTGCCGTTATAGCAATGGCCAGGTAGTTGTCAACAGGAGGAAGCGGACAGCTATACTCTGCAGCATAGGCGCAGTAGGGGTTATACGCCAGATTAAAATCAATGATCACGGTATTATCAGAAGATATTTCAATCTCTAAATACCGCCCACCACCGTACGTATCATCACCACTGGTAGAATCGGCAAAGGGGATAAATAAATATTCTTCACCTGAGATTATTTGTTTAAGGATCAGAAGCTTATTGCCTCTGCCGTTTAAATCGAAATGCGCATATCCGTATTTAAAATATTCAACTGATTTTCCGTCAGAGGTAGCAAGTATTACCGGTGTTTCCACATTAACAGGTTCGAATTCGGCAATCACCCTGTAGGCCGGGTCTGGTTTGTAATAGTTCAGGCCTTGGTAAGCTTCAGGATTTGCCCTGAAAGGGGATCCTTCTCCGTTACGCATAAATGCATCGATATCGGTGCGGTGTTTTTGGATCTGATCGATATAGGTTTCCTGATTCACACCGCGGCCAAATGGATAAAAGATAACGACCAGAACAACAACGATTGCTATCACACCGATAACTTTAATTTTGGACAAAACCATTTTCTTTCAAAAATATCAATTCAGTGTCAATTTTTCTGCATGAATGTCAAAGGAGGTCTTCGTCTTTGAAACTGAAATAACCCCGGTCTGTAAAAATGAGGTGGTCAAGTACTGGCAATTCAAGAAACTTTCCGGCATTCACCAGGTTTTTCGTAAGCCGTATATCCGTTTTGCTTGGTTGCAGGGTACCCGAAGGATGGTTGTGTATGAGAACAAAAGAACTTGCCATATATTCCAGGGCAGTCTTGAAAATAACCTTTGGATCAGCAATTGTATGAGTAATTCCACCAATGCTTATCTTATGCTTTTTTATCAATATGTTGGCCCGGTTAAGAAGAATCAGCCAAAATTCTTCTTGTTGTAAATCCAGCAATTCTGGTTTCATAAGCTCATAAATTGTTTGTGAACTTATGATTTTAACATTTTTTTCAAATCCGGTGTCTTTGCGCCTTCTTCCGAGTTCGAGCGCACTTACAATGGCAATTGCTTTTGCTTGTCCGATTCCTTTGATTTTTGTTAAATCATTAACCGAAAGCCGTGCGAGTTTGTTCAGATCGTGATCCACGCTTTTCAAGATCAGCTTAGCCAGATCAACAGCGCTATACCGGGGTGTGCCTGAACCGATTAATATACCAATCAGTTCTGCATCGGTAAGTACCGACTTTCCTTTAAGAAGGAGCTTCTCCCGCGGCCGGTCTTCTTCGGCCCAGCTTTTAATATTCAATTCCGGATATTCCATGGGATAACTTTACATACATCTCATAAATTTATAATAATTATCTGAATTATCCCATTTAGAAGAAAAA
>QIDJ01000009.1 GCA_003228395.1 Flammeovirgaceae bacterium | reverse complement strand
ATTTTGCCACTAGTGATCTTCCCGGACGCAGGGGTATCAGGTTTACGTGGCGCCGAAGTTGCAACAGGAGCGGATGTATAAGCAGTATGGCGGCCGGGTAACACCCAGATGTTTAACCGCTGACCTATTCGGATGAGGTTTCCACGTATATGATTCCACTTTCGTAAGTCTGATATCCTAACATGGTACCTTTGCGCAATGGTACCGAGCACATCTCCACTTCTGACACGATATACAATACGGTCTCTTCCATACGTGCTTCCAGGGGTATTTCTGGCCAGTGCTTTCAATTCATTTTTACCTGCAAGTGCGGTATTTATCAAAATTTCTTCCCTGTTTTCCCTGATAAAGGCTATTTTATCAATAGGGATATTTACAGGATATTTTTTTATGGCCTCCGGCAGGGCGAATCTTTTTATGGCAGGATTCAACCTGTCCAGCTCTTCGTAGCAAACATTCAGTTCATTGGCAAGAAGCTTCAGGTTTATAAAATCATCCACCATTAGTGTGTCAAATTCCATCGGATATTGTATAGCTTCGATGATGAAATTATACTCGTGGGCATACCGCATAATGTATTGAATGGCTATAAACTGGGGCACATACGACCTTGTTTCTCGTGGAAGATACCTGTATATCTCCCAGAATCCTTTTTTGTAGCCCGATCTTCTGATGGCTTTCCGGACATTTCCCGGGCCAGAATTATAAGCGGCCAGGGCAAGTTCCCAGTCACCAAACATATTGTACATCATCTTCATGTATTTACAGGCAGCCTCGGTAGATTTATGCGGATCAAAGCGCTCATCGATATAAAAATCCTGGTGTAAGCCATATGACCTGCCGGTATAGGGCATAAACTGCCACAATCCGCCGGCCCCAGCCCTGGAAATGGCCCTGGGATTAAGCCCTGACTCCACGATGGCCAGGTATTTGAGTTCATCCGGAAGGCCGTATTTTTTTAAATATTTTTCAATTACCGGAAAATACAGTTCAGTACGGCTAAGAATTTCAAGCGTATATTCCCGGTCGCGTACCGCAAAATAATTTATAAAAGAATAAATTTTAGTGTTAAAAGTCAGCGGGATTTCGCCTTCCATACACGACAACCTGTCAGCGACAAGGTCGTAGTTATGGTCGGGAATAAAATCAAATTCAGCCCCATTTGTCTGCCGGTCATTTCCAAGGGTGTCAGGTAAATATAGTATGGTGCCTGCATTACTGATTACAGCCATAATGCACAACACCACCGTAATAAACCATTTAGATAGCATATGAATTCTCATATTCTTTATTGTCAGACTCGGCTCAAACTTAAAATATAATAACTATATAGCCATCAATCCAGCCTGATTATTCATATTTATTGTATTCTACATGTATATAGCTCAAAATCATTCACCTATACAAATATACAACTAAAAGCATAGTTGGTTGTTGATTTATGATTTATTTCGACTTTTCCCTTACCCCGGACTTAACAAAACCAATGCATTCCTATCTTTCAATAAACAATTTTTATCCATTTGTATTTGAATATCGAGCGCCGAACACCGATTTTAGATTTTTGATTTACTTCTCAAATCATTATTCGTTTGCGATAGGCATCCCTTCGGGAAATCGAAATTTGACAATCAATTTTTACTAACGTATTTCTTAACGATCTGATTGCAAGACATAGTCAGAAAATGATAATAGATTCATTTCGTTGAAATCTTCAGCAATAATTTGCAGGCCGGCAGGCAGATCTTTTTCTGTTTTTCCATAAGGAATTGAAATAGCAGGGTTTCCGGTAATCGAGGCCAGTACGGTAAAAAGGTCAGCGAGATACATTTCGAGTGGATTCTTATTTAGTTCACCTAATTTGTAGGGTGGAGCCGGGGTTGTCGGCAAAACTATATAATCGTAATGGCTGAATATTTTAGTTATATTTTCCTTGATACGCCTTCTCACTTTTTGTGCTTTTATATAATACGCATCATAATAGCTTGCTGACAGCACAAAGGTGCCCAGAGTGATTCTGCGCAAAACTTCCTTCCCGAAGCCTTCTGTTCTCGTCTTGTTATACAATTCATCCAATGATGCACAGTTTTCGGCCCGAAAACCATATTTGACCCCATCAAACCTTGATAAATTGGAGCTGGCTTCAGCCGTAGTAAGCACATAGTAGGCTGGTAAAATATAATCCAGTAACGGAAAATCAATGAAATTAACGATATGTCCATCTTTTTTCAATTTATCCGTAGCCTTCAATATATTCCGGCGGATGTCGGTATGTAAGGCAGGGTGTTCAATCACTTCATTAAATACCGCTATTTTTTTTGGTTTGCTGTCAAATGCAAAATGAGAGTAAGCGGGCACCTCACGGGTTGACGCGGTACTGTCAAATTCATCCTTTCCTGCCATCGTTTCAAGCAGGAGAGCTGTATCGGCAATATTTTGTGCAATAATCCCAATCGTATCAAAAGAAGAAGCATAGGCGATTAACCCGTATCGAGATATGCGCGAATAGGTAGGCTTAAAGCCTATCACATCACAAAAAGCAGCAGGTTGCCGAACTGAGCCACCGGTATCGGTGCCAATGGCT
>QIDJ01000020.1 GCA_003228395.1 Flammeovirgaceae bacterium | reverse complement strand
CGACCGGAACGATTTCATTGCCGTTACCGTGGTGGCCGTCACTCAGTATTTCGCCCGTTTCAGCATGTACCCGGATTTCGAGTTCTTCATCACCCATGGCATAGATAAGTTTGTAAACCATAAAAACCTGCTCGTCGGAATGTTCCGGTTCAAACTCCCAGGCCAGCAGTTCTCCTTCTGCAAGAGGGATAGCCATGTCGCGCGCTTCAAGCAAGGAAATAAAGGCTTCTCCCGGGTCAATGTCGTAATCGAACGGGCCTATTTCTCCTTCCATTTCAATAAGCGTAAGCGGGTCTTCAAGGATTTTGAATTTAACAATCGCACCAGATTCCGATTCGATATAGAGCTTCCATATCTGGCGATCGCCGTCCGTCTGTTTTTCACTATGGATAATTTCACCCGGGAATAATGACAGCGCCAGTTCGGTAACGGCATCAGGCGCTGCATTCTGATGATGATCTTCCCCTTCGAGGTTCAGAACGACTCCTGTTTCAGCATCGATAATGATTTTAAGTACCTGGTCGCCTGCAGTAATTTTAATTTTGTAGAACCAGAGCCTGTCCGTATTTCCCTCGTGGTTCTCACCTTCATCTTGTTTGACTTCAAACTCCCACTCTGTAAGTTCACCCCCGATTTCACTGAGTGCAATTTCTATGGCAGCCTGTAGGTTTATAAACGAATCCCCAGGATCAATATCATAGTCAAACGGTCCTCTTTCACCCTCCATTTCGATCAATTGCAGTGGATTTTCTAAAATTTTAAATTTCACAATTGCTCCGGAGGTTGATTCTATGTAGATTTTCCAGCGTATAAAATCATCCTCCTGCTTTGTTTCACTATGAATGATCTCACCCTGGAATAATGAAAGGGCAAATTCAGTGACGGCATCCGGAGGTGTGGCTATAAGCGCATCATTATTTTCCTCATCATCGCCTTCATTCTTCTCTTTTACTGCAAGAACTTCACTTTCAAATCCTTTAATTTCCACTTCAAACCGGGTGCCTTCAAAGAAAATATGGATTTCATATTCCCATTCATCGTTTTCTTCGATTTCCAGGCTCCACTTCTCAATTTCACCTCCGCCAATAGTTTGCAGGGCCAGTTGTTTTGCTTCAGAAAAGGGTATAAAACTGCCACCCGGATCAATTTCGTAGTCAAAAGGCCCGGATTTACCTTTAATTTTTATGATTTTATTGAGTTCTTTAACAAAGTAAAGTTTAAGGATGCCGCCGCCAGGCATTTTAAGTTTGATTTCCCATACGGAAAGTCCACGCTCGGTTTCTTCTTCTACATCCAGCACATCCGCATCCGGAAAAAGCTCATCGAGTTTTTCTGAAATATCGGCCAGGTCAATTTCGCCGTTTGTACGGCTGCCGGGAGAGGTAAAAACAGCTTGAAACGGAGTTTCAAGGGATTCAACCGTACTCAGGCTCAGGTCATTGAATTCTTCGGTTTCAAAACTCTGAAATTTTATGTCGTTGAACTCGTCAACCACACAAGCGTGAAATGCAAATACAGCCAATAACAAGCCTGGGACTGTAATTTTTGTTAATCTTTTCATAACTCTCAAAAGTATTTTGATTATCATTTCAGTACAACTGAATATCATTAATATCTGACGGCTATATGTAGTAACCGGTTTAGCCTCAATAATTTTTAGAAATTTACAAATATTTCAGGGATACTGAAATAGCAGGTAATCAGATTTAAAAGTACATCCTGCCTTACATAATGGTTAATCGGCCACATCATCTTTTTTTCCGGCGCCGATTGGTATATCTACATAAAAGTACAACATGGAATTATAAGACGACATGTTATTTTCTTTGTTAATGTTGGTTAATCCATAGTAATAAAACGCGCCAATGCTCATCCCCATTTTTTTCATGAGTTTATATCCGATTCCTGTAGCAACCCCGGCATCCAGGCGATTATAATTGTCAAATACGTCGTTGGTAAACAACAGGTCGTTTTTTGAATTTACTGTATTCCGGAAAATATCTTCAGCATTGTAAAGCAGGCCGAGCTGTACACCGGCTTCTACAAAAAGGTTATTGTCAAACCGGTATTTTAACGTTGCCGGCACGTAAAAATAACTAAGCCTACGTATTACATTTCCTCCGGCAAATACATCATCCAGCTCGGGGTCGCCCATGGAATACACAGCGATACCCGATGCACCTGCATTCGCTTTAACCCGTAAGCCGGTATGAAGAAATAATTGTTTTTTCAGTCTGAAATCGAAATAGAAACCCAAAAAGAAGGTATTTAAACCATCTGATTCTTCGATGTTGCGTATAAATGAACGGTTTAATCCTCCCTCTAATCCGAATTCGAGATTTGGTGAGTTTAACTTATCTCCAAGCAGCAGCGATATCAAAACCTGAGATTGGGAAGTGTGTGGAATGAACAGGTATAGAATGCCTGTAAAAAACAGTATAAGTTTAATTCGAGTGTTCATAGACACAGATTATTTTACGCTTTTCAATCAAGCAGGATGCAGCAAGGTATGCAAATATATTGGTCACGCACCTAACCCGTGTAACGTTTTCTCAATAATGTTGCAACACGTATGTATCTGCTCTTC
>QIDJ01000215.1 GCA_003228395.1 Flammeovirgaceae bacterium | reverse complement strand
GCGGTTGTCTGTGCCGCATACTGCCATTCTATCTCTGTAGGCAATCGTTTTCCGGCCCAGGCTGCATATGCACGGGCGTCCTGCAGTGAAATATAAACAACCGGGTAATTTTCCTGTCCTGCAGGTAGCTTTCCGTTTATCCAGTGTTTTAAAAAGCCCGCCGTGTCATTCGGTTTATACCCCGATTTATTCAGGAATTTTTCAAACTGCGCGTTTGTAACCGGGTAAATGTCCATTAAGTAACTCTTAACTTTAATAATCTCCGGGCCATCGTATTCCGGATAATAAATAAATGAATCAGCATCCTCAAAAACAGGCTTGAAATCGCCTGCAGGAATTTCCACCATTCCCCTGGGAGGTTTATTGTATAAAGTACCTCGTGTTACCGAACTTACCGGTTTAGGAGTACCCGGTTTTACGAACAAAACATCTTCGTCAAGCAGGCGGTCATTTTCAAAGAGTTGAACCACAATTTTACCTTCATACCTGCCAATTTCAAGGCTATCACCTGTCATTATAACCGGAGTTTTTTCATAATCGGGTGCTCCGAACCAGACTTTTATTTGCCCGCCGCCTGTACGCACTATTATTTTTAACCCGTTTACCTCCGCATCGATCAGGTCCGGAAACCTCGCAATGCAGCCTACCGCTCCCTCATTATTACTCCCCAGGTAATTGCGATTAAATGCCGGAATTGAAACCTGTGCATAAATCTGATCGTCAAGTGAATCCAGCACAATTTTTTCATGGTTCCAAAGGTCAATAAAATGTGTGCTGGAGGCAGGTTCCACCTCCATCAGCGGCCCGTAAAATCCTTCCGGCACAAGGCTGAAAATTGTGTAAACAAGCTTTTCTTTTCCAGGCCATTTGTTTACATAAACACTGTCAACGGTAGTCTTGATTACCGGCGTCCAGTCTTTTGAAATGAAATTCGCATGATTTTCCCGTAAAATCCGAGTAGTCCGGCCCAGGAAACGGTAGTCATTTTCAATCCACTCAGGCTGCCCGGGGCGGAACATGTTGATTTCCGTGCCATATCCGTTGAAGAATGCGAGTGCATATTCTCTCCGGATGGGTTCATGGGTAAGTTCGGCCACCCTGAAAATGGCAAAGTCAGGGCGGATCAATTTGTTCAGGTTGAGTATGGGTGGATAATACAGCGCATTGTGCACGCGGCCGGAAATGATACCGGGCATGTCCTTGGGTATGGCCATACCCTCCGAATACATAATCACTCCCTTTTTCACTTCATCCGCGGCTTCCTGCAATTCCTTGCTTGAGCTGCCGCGCGTATCAAGCACCACCCCGGCGGCATCGGTGTTTTGTATGAGTTCTGCCATGCCTTTCAGGTGATCTTCCTTTCGTGTGCTTTCGTCCCAGGGGTTATATGCAATAAAGAGTTTTGCCCCTTCCTTTTTGAGCTGCGCTGACAGGTTTTTCAATGCCGGAAGGCCACCCGGAAGGTCCCCGTACAGATCCCACTGGTTGCGCGGGTCGAGTCCCAGCGTTGGCCAGGTCGGCCATATGCCAATTACATCATCGCCGCCGTACCATTTTTTGCCCCTCCGGATGAAGTCCATCACCCGATACTTACCGCCATCATAAAAATGATGATCCCAGGCCATCATCAGGTGTATGATGTAGGCATGTTTTATCCACTGAAGGTCCGGCCTTTCATATAATGTGTTGTCAAAGCTTTCCAGGTCATATAAATAGCGTTCCTGAAAAACACGCTTCAAACCCTCCTGCCATTCCCCTTCAACTAATTCTGCATATAGCGTATATACAACTTCTCCATTGGGATACAGGTTTGTTTCAAACCTTTTTCGTTCTGCTTTTTTCCAGTCGGTCCTCCGCGTAAGTGCGCTAATTTGTATATTTCCAAGCTTATGCGAGGCATAGCCAAGTTCCCAGGCGTTGTCGGGAACGATCACAGACAACGGTGCTCTGCCGGGCAAAAACAATTTGGTTTTGGAAAGCCGTTCATCGCCCTTTCCGGTGATATAAACCTGTCCGCCCGGTTCGCCAAACGGAACAATATTGGATAGTGTTAAGGTGTCATCCGTAATATTTTTGATGGTAATGCGTGCGCTCCAGGCATCCGGATGCTCCTGCTCACTAAATTCGATACGCACTTTGTTTTCGAGGTAGAAATAAATTCCATCTTCTTTCATTTCCGAAGTCGTGTAATTAACCTCATTGATATTGAAGGAAATCAGCGGACGCATGCCGGACACAAGATAGTTAGCGCCTGTTTCATCTGAAGCGCCAACTATTTTTAATCCACGTGAATCGTCAATCAACAACGCATCAATATTCTGACCTGATAAAGCATTACAGAGAAATAAAACGGCTATGGTAAAACGGAATTTCATACATTTGGCGCTGCTCAACGACGGAAATTACATCAGCAAATCAGAAAACCAAAACATCAGGCCTTCAAATAATGGAAAAATATAAGATCACAGACCGTAATAAGGTAAAGCGAATCCCGGAACGCGGACATTATGATAAACAAACCCTGTACAGCATCCTTGATGACGGGTTTTTGTGCCATCTGGGTTTTACAGCAGACAATCAGGTGTTTGT
>QIDJ01000077.1 GCA_003228395.1 Flammeovirgaceae bacterium | reverse complement strand
CACCGGCACGCCTTCTTTCGCAGCCCGGATGGAGGGTTCTGCAATATCTGCAAAAGGCAGACTTCCCAGTTTTTTGTGTACATGAAACAGTCCTGCAAAATTTCCGGGAACAGCCGCGGAGGCAAGTCCTATTTTGAACGCCTGCCTTGAATCCTTGAAATTCAGATATCCCGTGTAAAAATCCAGATTGGATGAAGTATTCCTTTTATGCGGCGTTTGTGTAAAAAAATCATACATCACCCGTTTCCCGTTAGCTGTAGAGGCAAGTAAAAAACCACCGCCTCCCGGTGATGTAAGCGTTGACTCAGATACAAAACTCATAAGTGTGGCCGCAATGGACGCGTCAAAGGCATTTCCCCCTGCGCGAAGGATATCATATCCTGCTTTTGCAGTAAGCTGATCACCTGCCGCTATTACGCCTCCCTTTTTTCCGGAAATATCCATGATTGTGGTCTTAAAATTAGAAAATAATGAGTTAATTTCAATTTTCGTAAAAAGTATTGTTACTGCTCAAAATAATAAGGGTAAATAAATCTAAAATCTAAAATCGGCGTTTGGAGTTCGATATTCAGGAACTGAATTAATAACGGGAATATCGAATATCGATTAACGAATAATGATTTAAGAAGTATTATAGCATATGAAAATCATCGATATCCACTGCCATCCTTCCATGAAGCCCTATAACAACAGGGGCTACAGAGATGATGGCAATATCTGGACGGGCATCAAAGCCATACGGAAATATTTTGACTCCATTCCCGGACTAATCCAAGGCCAGATACAGGAAACTGCAAGAGATTCGCAGGCACATCTGAACGAATTCGTTAAAGGAAACATCACTTCCGCCTTCTTTGTTATACATCCGGCTGAAAGAGGCTGGTTTACACGAAATATCCGGAAAGATCGCCAAACCATAAAATGGTTCTTAAAACTACTGTTGCCTGAGCGCAAACTACAGTACCTGGGCGCCAGCCTCACCGGATCGCCCCTGAAAAAGATAGAAGGCATATTCAGGAGAGTCAATAACAATGAAGGGATTGATTATTATGTGGAGGAATCATATAAGGAATATGAATTCTTAAAAGACAATCAGCATCTCCGGGGTTCACGGGGTTTTACCTATGAGATCGTAAGTAATTATGAGACGTTCAAAAGTGTGCTTGAGAAAGGAAAGGTGATTCCGGTAATTTTAACCATTGAAGGCGGCCACGCGCTCACCCACGTGGAAAGTGGTGATTATTTCAGCATGGATTACGATCAGCTACCCGATGCTGTTAAAACGAAACTAAAGGATGACTTAAAATCAAATATTGGAAGGTTGAAAGGTAATGGAAATGAAACCGTATTTGACTCAGGTCATACGCCGTTTTTTATCACATTGTCGCACATGTATAATAATTTTCTGGCCGGTCATGCCAAAACGTACGGAAGGTATGTAGAAGACCTGCTTGATCAGGTTCCCGCACTTGGAACTGGTATTACCGAAGCGGGCTGGCAGGCAATAAATGAATTGCTGAGCAAAGAAAACGGCCAGCGCATACTGATTGATGTTAAACATTTAAGTACGGCAGCGAGGCTGCAGTATTATGATTTTGTAAAAAATAAACGTGAAGAAGCGTACGATCCGGTACCTATCATAGCCAGTCATGCAGCTATGAACGGATTTGAGCATAACGACCTCAGCCGGGAAGATACGCACAAGTTCGAAAAGGACGCCTGGTTCAACCGATGGTCAATAAATCTTACCAACGACGATATTAAAACAATTTACGAATCTGAAGGACTAATTGGGCTGGTAATTCATGAAGGCCGCATGCCCGGCGGGAATGCTAAAAAACTGTTTCGTAAACTGAAGAATCAAATACGGAAAGGGGGTAAATACGCCCAAAAATATCAGCAACAGTTAAAAAACGCATATTTGAAGCTTTTACTGGGCAATCTGTTTCAGGTAGCCGTAACAGTTAATAGTAAAAAGGCATGGGAACATATATGCATCGGAAGTGATTACGATGGCATTATGGATCCGTTTGACATCTATAAGACATCGTCCACATTGCAGGATATGATGACGGATATTCTGAATTATCTTAAAAATCCGGATTTTGACCTGATAGTTTACAGGAATGATGTAGAATCGGTTCTCCGCGCATCTGAAATTCCGGATTATTACTTTGGGTATTCGCCATTGGAAATTGTGGAGCATGTAGCTTACAAAAATGTGGAGCATTTTCTGAGCTGTTATTTTACTTCAGCGTATCTGAAATAGATACTGCGGCAACTGATGCCTGTTGTATAATTATTTTTACAGGATAAATCTCCATTTCAAAGCGGAGTAAATTTATAACCGAACAATAAATAACATTCACGCATTCACACATTTAAGTATTAAAGCATTTTTGCTAAAATACCAGCAGGACCATTTAACATTTCCATCCGCCTGTGTAAAATTTCAGAATAATGACATGGAAAATGTTTTCATTTAAGTTTAATTTTTCTAATTTTAGTTGGACATTTTCTTTCCATGAATCCACATAAAAAAATGAAAGAAGAAAAACAAAAATTTATAGCGCCGGAATCCAATACGCCTG
>QIDJ01000251.1 GCA_003228395.1 Flammeovirgaceae bacterium | reverse complement strand
ACATCAGGGTTTCAGAAGTCTTATAAAAGCCACCTCTACGAGTATAAACATCAACGCAAAAATAACGGCATATTTCCACAAAGGCGTGCCTTTATAAAGCTTTGTAACCGCAGTTGCAAATTCTTTTTCATCCCCTGCATTAAATATGGTTATATTATTTTTCCCTGCAAACAATTGCTGAATTTCATCTTGTGAATATTGTTCCGGCAAAGATTCACGCCGGTCAAGATCAAAGGCCACTGTGGAAAGTTTTCTGCTGCCAGCCATTACATCATAAAACCCGGGTCCCATGATTTCTGAAGGCAGCTCAAGAAGCGCTGAACCCGAAGAAATTCGTTGAACAGGAATTAATTCTTTTTCTCCTTCCATCAGCTTAATAATTGTGTTTTGCGTTAGCGAATCAATTGCAATCCGGATAACCGGCTGGTTTACCGAATAATACAATCTGGCCTCCTCCTTTTTACTGCCAAAGGCTATTTTATACATCACAGGAACAAACACAGCATGATTTTGAAATCCGGAATACACATCATTCAGAGGTCCGGCAAAAACATACAGGTTGCCGGCCGTGATAATTCCGGACAAAAATGGATTTCCATTCCGGAAACTAAGTAACGCATTTCTGTCGCCCCCCCATTTAAGCGACTGGGTTGACTGTGGCATGGCAATAGTTCCCTGTGCTTTTTCAAACACGTTTTCATAAAAAGGATTGGCAAGATCAGGGGGTGCAAGCGATTGGAGGTACAGTGTATCTGGGATGTTTAGACTTCGACCTGTGAAAAGCTGTGAATAGGATTCTAAATCTGCACCAACAGGAGGAATCAGTACAATCGTGCCGCCGTCATTGAGGTAATTAGTCAGAAGTACACGGATGGAAGGATCGAGAATTTCGAGTTCGTTTAATACAACAAGGTCAACCGCAGCTATCTGGCTGTAATCCACATTAGTAAACCGGAATGTTTTGAAATTAAACAACTTTTGGTTGGCATAGACCTTTTCGATCGCCGTAGCCGTTGTAGATGACTTGATTTCCAGTATATTGATCTTATCACCAATGTTTATCGTAAAATAAAAATCATTGTCAAACGTAACAGGATAATCCTCCAGACTAATTCTGCCCATGTTGATATCCTACAAGTAAAACCAAAGGTCAAAATGCTGCTCTACCCTGGCCGCAGCAGGAACATCCAGGGTGGCGTTCGAGGTCTGAATATCATTCAGAAATATTTTTATCGGGACATCGTTTACTTCTTCATACCCCGTGTTTTTAATGATCACAGTCAATTCAATCTTTTCATTACCCGGGATAAATGGGTTTTTCAGAAAAATGGAATCCACAAAGAGGTTAGCAGAAGGCTCCAGTTCCAGGGGTACAATGTTGATACGGTGAAGTGTATCCTGTTTTTCCGGATCATACGGCCCAAAAGTTGATTTCTGAAAGTCGCTGATCCAGAATATCTCACCCGAAGATGCCGATGCCTGCATACCTGTTTTTATTCTCGACAGCACTTCTTCAAATCCTCTTATATTGCCACTTACATGAACCTCTGTAGTAAGATCAGATAGTTCTACCCCGCTTTTATATACATTCGAAAAAGAAGCAAAATCGTTAGTAAATAATTTAAATCTCGTACCTGCAGGAAACAAGCCCGAGAGCTCATTGACAAAGGAAATGCCTGCATCCAGCGCCCGGTAATCCGTGCCCACAAGCCCGGACATACTATACGAATTATCGAGGTAAATATATACTTCGGTATTTTTCAGCCCTTTTTGCCTTGCAGGAATATACGGCTGTGCAAAAGCAATTACCAGGAAAAAAATAAACAGTAAGCGGCTGGCAAGTATAAGCCAGTGCTTGAGTTTTAATTTTGAAGTGCTGGCTTCTTTTACCTGCCTGAGAAACTGGGTGCCGGAGTAATATATGCGTCTGGTTTTTCTGAAATTAAATAGATGGATGATTACCGGGATGGCTAATGCCGCAAGGCCAAATAAAAACTGCGGATATAGAAAGCTCATGGACGGCAAAATTAACAAAACACGCCATACGGAAAGCGTTCTTTATTAAAAAAACCGGTATTCCAGGCAAATAATTGTCTATCAGATTCTGTAAGTCAATGCCGCCACAGTGTCAAACAGCCTGAGTCTTTGTTGCCACACGAATCGTCATCCTGAATAACCCGGTCAACTTTCCCGGTAGTATGGCCGCCCTGTGCCTTTATTATCAGCCACACCGTATTTTTTGAAAGACCTTCCTTAATTATGCAGGTAAGCGGTGTCAGTACTTCCTATGAAACCGCTGAAAATTTATATCCATAAATATCTGTAAATATTCATAAATATTCATATAATCTCTGATTGCATGGTTTATCCTGCCGGGTCCTGGTAATCCCCAGATAATCAAGGTCATTACCCGATTTATTCGGGTAATCTCCCGACCGACACACTGCTTTCAATTTATTCACACATACTGCCATAACAAGCAGATTACCCACCTTCCTGTTTTCCGCAATGAGGCACCCAACATTCCAGTTGCTTTTAAGCAACTGGCAATCAGTAATACAATATTATTGGCTTTAGCCACATTTTTATTTAGGCTA
>QIDJ01000147.1 GCA_003228395.1 Flammeovirgaceae bacterium | reverse complement strand
ATACGGATAAACTGATCTGAGCATTAAAATATCCATATATATCCATATATATCCAATTAAATGCCTGTTTTTGGTTTTTTGTATTTAAAAACAACCCCTAAATAACCCCCCGTGCTTTAAATTCCAGGTATTTATTGATAGAAGCCACATTGAGATTTTGCGGCGATGTAAGAATGGTATAGATGCCATAGCTGTTAAGTGTTTTAGCAATCATCTTTTTTTCGTACAAATACTTTTCTGCAATGGTTTTATGATAAACTGTCCGCAGTTTTTTTGCCGGTGTATCAATCAACTCCTGCAGAGTGGTATTTTCAAAGAAAACGACCACGAGCACATGCGACCTTGCCAGTTTTCGCAGATAGTTTAGTTGCCTTTCCATGCCTGACAGGGTCTCAAAATTTGTAAACAACATAAGAAGGCTCCGGTGGCTTACTTTTGTTTTGATAGCCGTAAACAGCCTTGAAAAATCAGACTCTTTGAAGGCTGTCTTCTGATTATACAGCGTTTCGAGAATCATTGACATCTGATGGGTTCGTTTGCTTGCAGGCAGTATGCTGCTCACTTTCTGGTGAAAAGTGATAATTCCTGCCCGGTCATCTTTTTTAATGGCGATGTTTGAAAGTATCAGGCTGGCATTGATGGCATAATCCAGCAACGTCATTCCTTCAAACGGCAGCCTCATGGCACGGCCCTTGTCAATAAGGCAGTAAACCTGCTGGGAGCGCTCGTCCTGGTAGGTGTTTACCATCAGGTTGCTTGTGCGGGCCGTGGCCTTCCAGTTGATGGTGCGGTAATCGTCGCCCTGCACATATTCTTTAATTTGTTCAAATTCAAGATGATGACCGAGTTTCCGTATTTTTTTTATCCCTAATTCTGTAAGCCGTTGAGAAATAGCCATTATTTCGTACTTGTTGATCTGCAGGAAGGAAGGATAAACCGGTACAATTACATCCTCCGAAAAGCGGAACTTACGACTGATAAAACCCAACGGGGAGGAAACATATACATTTACGTATCCGAAATGGTATTCGCCGCGTTTTACCGGCCGGAGGTAATAACTCAGGATTTTGTTTTGGCCAGGGTTTATTTCTAGAGTAAATACCGTATCACGCTTTTGAAACTGGTAGGGCAATTCGTCGATCACCCTCAGGCGAATGTGAAACGAATACCGGTTTTCAAGGTAAATTCTGATTTCATTCGAATCGCCATTTGAAAGTTTTGCCGGCAAAAACCGCACCCCGTGAAATGGTTTTTTCGGTCTAAACAGGGCGGTAAAATCAATTGCAAAGAATCCGACTACTATATACAGGCTGATCTTACCAACAATAAATGCTATTGGAAAGGTATATCCCATCAGCAAAAGTAATAGTACAATTCCAAGCGCCTGGAATAGCCTGTTAGTTAAATAAAGTGCTCTGAATGGATTCACCTACCTTGGAATTTCGATCTTTTCTACAATGTGCTCCAACACTTCGTCTGGGGTTCCACCCTCCATTTCCTTTTCAGGAGTAAGTATAATGCGGTGGCGCAAAACCGGAATAACCATAAAAATTATATCATCTGGAGTTACAAAGTCGCGTCCCTGAATAGCGGCATACGCTTTCGAGGCATTCATAAGATTCACCGAAGCACGCGGCGAACCTCCCAGATAGATGGCATGGTTTTGCCTGGTTTCTCGAATAATTCCGGCGATGTAGGCAAGCAGCGGATTTTCGATATGAATGGATTGCACCTGGGTACGGTATTCGAGAATTTCATGCTGCGAAATAACTTTTGAAATGCTATCCGCCGGTGTGGCATAGCCGCGCTTGTGGTGTCCGGAAAGAATTAAAATTTCTTCTTCCAGATCAGGATAACCCATCTTTACTTTAAACAGAAACCGGTCAAGCTGCGCTTCGGGCAACCGGTATGTTCCTTCCTGTTCGATTGGATTTTGAGTGGCCAGAATTAAAAAGGGTTCTTTCATTTTATAGGTGTTGCCGTCAATAGTGATCTGCCGTTCTTCCATTACTTCAAACAAGGCCGCCTGCGTTTTTGCCGGGGCGCGGTTGATTTCGTCGATCAGAATTATCTGAGAGAAAACAGGCCCCTTGTTGAATTCAAACGACGACGACTTCATGTTGAATACCGAAGTACCCAGTATGTCGGAGGGCATCAGGTCGGGAGTAAACTGGATTCGCGAAAAATCAGCATCGATGGTTTGTGCCACAAGTTTTGAAATCAGCGTTTTGGCAACCCCCGGCACCCCTTCAACTAGGACGTGTCCGTTGGCAAGAATGGCTGAAATAATAAGGTCAACGGCTTTCTCCTGGCCGATTATTATTTCGCCAATGGCCGCTTTCAGGTTTGTGACGCTTTCCTGAAGTCTGGCAAGATCCACTCTGTTTTCAAATACATTTTCATTCTCCATCTATATCATTTTTTAAAATGTTAATCCAAAAATGCTTCTATTTTTCTGTTTAAAATCAGCAATTCGTCACCATCTATCTTTTCTTTTATACTAAGAATTTCGATCATCGTAAACAACCCTTCAATGTTGATCAGCGGCTTGCCTGATTTATTGCTCAATAAAATATAAAATTCTGTGTCAAACCGGTTTGTC
>QIDJ01000335.1 GCA_003228395.1 Flammeovirgaceae bacterium | reverse complement strand
TAGCTACGGCTATGCTTAAGAATTTTGCCTTGTCTAAAGAAAAAATCTATAATAAATTTTATGCAATACTAATTAGGAAACGATCTACTAGTTTGTCCTCTCCAGGAACCTTTGCGTAAAAAAACTATTTGACAGCCCGGAATTGATTTTTATTTCATCAAATTCAAGCCTGGTACGGCTTCCGCTGAGATAGTCTTCAATTATCATTTCATAGGTCCGCCATTTGTCCGACCCGGGTACCTGCATAATGTTTCCTGCAGTGAAAATTTTGAGCAGCTCACCGGAGAAGTCATAGTATTCCGCTTTTTTAATTAGGTGATGGTCCTGTGTCACCCATAAAATTCGTTTTCCGTAGCTGGTTTCATTTTTTTTAATCGTATTCTCAGGGGTGGCTTCTACTACCCAGGTTTTTATTCCGTCGATAGTTTCTTCTTTTAAACGCTTGTAGATAAAGTGGGCCAATTTTTCCGGTTCCAGGTCTTCATAACTAAAATCTGTTCCAACAAAGCTGTCTTTCTTGTCTGAACCGGAAATCCTGCGTGATTTTCGTATAGCCGGAAGGTACAGCCAATTGTCATCTTCCTTTCCTTTGTTCTCAATACTCAGAAACCCGGTTCCGGCAATGTCAGCAGGCTGGGTAAAACGCATCAATTGTCTTCTTGTTCCATCCTCATTGTACATGGTCCAGCTCAATAATTTCCTCACCCGTTCACGGCCTTTATCATTGATGATGGTCATGGTTATTTCAGTGGTTGCATCTTTGCTGAGGTCTTGCTGTTTGTACAGTTTCATGATTTCCGGACCGGTCGTGGGTTGACCATATCCAACTGCGCAGAAGGTAAATATTAGAATTGGTAAGATTGCCATTTTCATATCCATACGTTTAATTTTTATTTTTTTTCAAAAGGAGACCCGGTGTAAGGAGCAGAACAAAAACAGCCCCGATAATCATGATGACCCCAACCATCCATCCGATGTGTATAATTGGCCAGAAGCTGGAGAAAGTCAGTACGAGGAAACCGGGAGCTACAGCAAGCGAATTGTATAAAATAGCCCTTCCGCTT
Organism: Flammeovirgaceae bacterium; assembly: GCA_003228395.1. Taxonomy (GTDB): domain Bacteria; phylum Bacteroidota; class Bacteroidia; order Cytophagales; family Cyclobacteriaceae; genus SZUA-230. Next base: position 1,543 of record QIDJ01000335.1, on the reverse strand, counting down.
GTATGCATTACAGATTCCAGTAATTTCTTTTGGTCTGAAATCGTTTTCTTCAGTTTCTGATAACGTGAAATAAAATGGATGCTATAATCAATCCCGACGCCCAATACAATGCTTGCTACCAATGCTGTTACAGCATCCAGGTTAACAGAGAACAATGCCATCAAAGCGAAAACGCCTATGATGGTGAGCAGCAATGGAAGGATGCCGATGATACCAAGACGAAAAGACCGGAAGATCAACGACAAAAGGATAATTACAACGATTACGGCAATACCCAGGCTTTTAAGCTGACCAGGTATAATGAGATCATCTGCTACAATACAAAGTGAAGAACATCCTGCAAAGGTTACCTTGGTATTTTCTCCAAAAACAGACGTTGCATAGCCTTCCGCAACTTCCTTGATATCTCTGAGGGCAGGAGTATCATCGGTCCGTATCTGAACCGTAACATTCGCTTTGCGATAATCAAAATCAACAAGCTTTTCCAAATACGCTCCACCGGTATTTTCGTATAAAAAAAGGTACTGTGCAATCTGCTGTCTACCGCTGACTTCCACGATTTCTGAATTGATAACTGAGTCAGTTTCGTTATCAACCTGGTTATATGTCACTTTTTCCGACTCGAATGGAACCCTGTTATATGTTTTCTCCTTCTCATTCATCACATAGTTTATTCTTTTCACATAATCAGCTATAGATGTGGAATAACCTACCAGCGGGAGTGACTCCAGTGTATCCTGAAGAGAGGCAATACCGGCCATGATATCGGGTTGTTTTAGTCCGTCTGCTTCATCTACCTCAACAACGATATTCATCACTTCTGTCCCTCCGAATTTGGAATTAAGCATTTCACTGGAGCGGTAGATTTCACTGGACTTCTTGAAATAGCCCACCATTGTACTGCCTACTTCAATTTTTGTAATCGCAAATACACTGATAGCGGTTAGTCCCAAACTCATGAAAATGATGGTTCTTTTTCGGCGGGTTGCAAGCAGGGTCAATTTATTCAGAACCGCAGGTATGAAAGACATACCGTGAGTAGCTGCTGATGTGTGTCTTTTAAGGCTTGGCGCCGGCAATAATACCAACGCTGCCGGCACAAAAGTGAGCGAAAATATCAATCCCGCCAAAGCACCCACCGAAGTGAATATCCCGAAGTCCCTGATCGACTGAATACTGGTGAAAGCCAGCGAGCCGAATCCTGCAATGTCGGTAAGGGAGGTAAAAATCAACGGTGAAGCCAGGTCCTTCATGGTCAATCGTATTGCTTTCAGCTTATCTTTCTCCTCCTGGAATATCAATCCGTATTCCGTTATAATGTGAATGCCATCTGCAACACCAATGGCAATTAAAATGACCGGCATAGCAGAAACAACCAGCGTAAACGGCCGGCCGGTCAAAACCATTATTCCTACAGTCCAGATCAGGGAAACCAATACCACCATTACAGGAATGAAGGTGTTTCCCCAGGAACGGAAAGTCAGGAATAAAATAACAATCATCACCAGTGTTACCAACGGGATCAACCGGGCAAGGTCGCTAT
>QIDJ01000210.1 GCA_003228395.1 Flammeovirgaceae bacterium | reverse complement strand
AACTATCCCGCTGAATAGCATAAAATGGCGGACAGGCAGGATTGGAATTGTATGGTCACCCGGGCCGGTACACGTCCACCTGCCACCTGTCAACTGCAAGCTCTTGACTTTTTCAATTTGGGTGCCTCACAAAGCACATTTCGGTTTTCGCGTTTCGATTTTTTTACTTTCAATCTGTGGCTGACGAGGCTATTCCGTTTCCATTAAATTCGCGATAGAACCTTTTTATTTAGTTACTTCTACGCCTTTCCAGAATGCCACATGGTTCCGGATTTGCTTTGCGAGATCGCTGGGTTCTTCATAATACCAGGCTGCATCCGGGTTTTCTTTTCCATCCACCTCCAGCGTATAATAAGATGCCACCCCCTTCCAGGGGCAGGTGGTATGTGTGTCGCTTGCTTTATAGTATGCTTTATTTATTGCTTCTTCAGGGAAATAATGGTTGCCTTCAATGACAACAGTATCATCGCTTTCCGCGATTACCTTACCATTCCATATTGCTTTCATAATTTTTTTAGTTTATTAATATCTGTTACTTCGGTATTTAACAATCACATCCGGTAAATTGTTCCACTGGTGAATTTACCGTCCTGGGTACGCGTAGTGCCGGATTTCAGATTTAGCTACTTTATTAGATTTTTTTAATACGCCATGAGTGGCTAAAACTAAAGTATTCTTATTGGCAGAAAACCTACCTGTGTCGTGTCAACATTTGCCCGGTTAATCCGTCAGGGCTATTTGTACCTGATCCAGCACCTGTTCAACAGAAATACGCTGCATGCAGGCATGGTCGCCGCGGTGACACGGCTTGCTTCCGAACACCGAACATGGCCGGCAATCCAGTACCTGTTGGGATATCTGAACAATGTACTTTTCATTGTTGTTTAACGGGCCGAATCCCCCATGGGGATGCGTGGCGCCCCAAATGGATACCACTTTAACGTTGCAAAGCGCCGCAAGGTGCATATTAAATGAATCCATGGAGATCATCAGATCAATGTCGCGGAGCAGTGCAATTTCTTCTTCCATATTCAGCCTTCCCGCCAGGTTATATGTATTGCTGAATTTTTTTGAAAGCGCCTCCAGTTTCGGTTCTTCTTCGGAGCCGGCGCCAAAAAGAAATATTTTATAATTATTATCTTCTGTAAGAATTCCGATCAATTCTTCCATTTTGTCATTTGGCCATTGTTTTTCTTTATGTGTTGAAAATGGCGCTACCGCAATCCAGGGCTCCTTTTTGTCCAGATTGTTTTCGGTGCAAAACGCCTTGGCATTTGTAATGAAGTCCGGATTATACCGGATGGGTCTATCATAATCTGCTGACACCGGAATTCCCGCCTTTCTGAATACATCCAGGTATCGTTCTATGGTATGCTTTAGAGGTTTAAACACTTTGCCGGTTTTACGGGTCAGCGCCTTTTTTTCTTCCCTGCCTTTATCAATTTCAAATACTTTTTTCCCTGATAAGCGAAACAAGCCATGCAGCACCCATGTACGCATTACACTGTGCAGGTCGATTACCAGGTCCCAGTTGTACACAGATTTAAGTTCCTGATGCAGTTTTATTAACCCGGGTAATCCTTTATACTTTTTCAGTTCGATACCATAAAATACAAGGCGGGGAATGGCATGAAAAAAAGCCCTGAAGCGCAAATCTGAAACAAATGTGATGTGCAGATCGGGATTTTTATTCAGTACACCCCGTATGACCGGCACTGTTAGCGCAACGTCTCCAAAAGCTGAGAACCTGAACACGATCACATGCATGTGTAAAGCTATGTATTATTTATTTCTGTACAATACAGGATTGGTGGCCGGGTCGTTATACATCTTCATCTGGCGGTAAACTTTCATGATGCGTATGCCCTTTCCGATATCTTCCAAAAGCTGATCCAGGCTTATCATAAGATCTGTGAGTTGTTCATTTAGTATGGCGAGTTTTTCATTGCTTTTATGCCGGTGTGCAGCGTCCGCATCCGTTCGGTTGGCCTGCTCTTCCATGTGGTATATTTTCAGCGCAAGTATCGAGAGGCGGTCTATTGTCCAGGCAGGGCTTTCCGTATTAAGCCTGGCGCCGGAGGCAGGCTTAACATTTTTAAACTGATCCATCAGCCAGTCGTCGATTTGCTCCACCACATTTGTCCGGAACTGATTGGAATGGTCTATCAGCCGCTTCAGGGTCATTCCATATTCAGGCACTATATCAGGGTCCCTGATAAGGTCTTCGTAATGCCATTGCACTGTATCGATCCAGCTTTTCAGGTAAAACAGGTAGCTGATGCCGGACTCCTCATACGGATTGTGGATGGGCTGCTCAATGTTGTCGGTTTTGTGATAATCACTGATACATTCACTAAAAATCCTGTAACAATTTTCTGCTGAAATCATTATTATACCTGTTTCTTCCAATCCAACCCGTTAAAAGAATGCAAAGTTAGGAAAAATTTAGTTTCGGTATGATTTACACGAAAAGGATATACGTTAATAAATAAAATTTATCGATGCCAACTCAATCAAATGTGTATCAACAAGATTAAAAAAAATGCATATTTCATTCGTACAGTACAGCGGGGAGGCCATAAATGAAGCATAGAAATACCCTCCTGTT
>QIDJ01000145.1 GCA_003228395.1 Flammeovirgaceae bacterium | reverse complement strand
GGCTATCACCGAATCTCCCTCTTTAATAAGCAGTTCGGTGATCTCACCCGATACATCAGGGCTCAGATTAACCTCATTAACAGGCCTTACCGTCCCTGAAGCGCTCACTTTTTCCACTATTGTTCCCAGCTTCGTTTCGGTAAGATCTACCTCAATCTCCTTTTTCTTTCCAATCAATCCGGCAGATTTACCGACAATAGCTGCCACTATCAGAATCACTACGAATCCCAATAAAATGTATAATGTCTTATTTGATTTTTTTCTTCTTTTTGCCATGGATATATTCGCTAATAATCTAATTCGCCCTGATAAAATTTTAGTATTTCAGTTTTAAAAATATAATCGTATTTCGCTATAAGTAAATTTGTTTTTGCCTGAAACAGATTATTCTGTGATACCTGAAAATCGATAAAATTGCTTGCACCCAATTCATAGCTCCTTTCCGTAACCCGGAACGATTCTACCTGGGCATTTACCTGTCTGACCGATGCATCATACGATTTTTTTGCAGCAAGCACATCATTATACGCTCGTTCTATATTTTGTCTTAAGTTGTTACTCCTTTCCTCCAGTGTAATTTCAGCCTGTTTTTGGGAAATCATTGCACGTTGCACGCTTGAACTCACACTAAAACCATTAAAAACCGGTATGTTGATGCTCAATGACAATGACCGGCTAATATTATCCTTATACTGTTCTGCCAATGGATAACTTTCAAATGTCTGGAACACCGGGGAGTTTTCGATTGGGTTTGTATATACCACGAGATTGGGGTCCAGGTTTACCGTTCCGATAGGTACAGGGGGCCTGGTTTCGATTTCGCCGGTGGCCACCCTGCGCTCGGTATCGCGAAAGGATGAATAGTTGGTATTCAAACTGGCATTCAGCCGTATGGCCGGATATAGTTGCGCTCTAGCAATTTTTATCCCCAGATTGGCGCTTTCAATGCCAAGGTTGGCGCTTTTGATATCGGGCAGAATCCCTAATGCGATCTGGTAGATCTCTTCTCCCGAAAGGTTCACCCCGGGGAATTCAGATAACTCAATTTCCGGAATTTCGACATCGAATGGCTCAGAAGACGGGATTTGAAGCGCTTGTTTAAGCTGCAGTAAGGATAAATTGTAATTGTTCTCCGCATTGATCACGCTTACTTCGTTGGTTGCCTGCTGTGCCATCAAATCGTATAACTGCGTCTGTGCCACTGCACCTGCTTCAACCTGCTTTTCAGTGCGCTCAACTAACTGCTGGGTTGAATTTAACTGAGACAGCGTATTGTTATACTGTTCCTTGTTAAAAACAACATTGGTGTAAAAAGTAATTACATTCAGGATCACGATGTCTTTAGAGGCTTCCAGGTCGTATTTACTTACCTCAAGGTCAACTATTGCCTGTTTGTATGTATTTCTCAATCTGTTTGTCTGAAAAAGAAGCAACGAAGAGGAACCGTTAATCCCGCTTGTCTGAAACCTGTCGGTAATAAACAGGTTGGTAGTAGGGTCTATGGAACGACCCCAGCTATTATTGTAAGAACCTCCAAAATTAAGCGATGGCGCCATGGTCCATTTTGCCTGCCGGGTGTTAATTTCGCTTGTCTCTAAACCGTAGAGGCTTCGTTTAACGCTCAGGCTATTTTCGAGTGCGTATTCTATACACTCCCTTATTCCCCATTTTTTCGTTTCAATGGAATTGCCGTCCTGCGCATTCTGACCGTAACTTACTGACAGAACAGAAATTGTTAAAATTAAAATCAGTCCTTTTTTCATTGCCTTTGAATTTTATCTTAATCGATTGCCGGAATATAAATTACTTCATGTATCCAGTTGAGGCTTTTCAGATAATCAAGTGTGAGGCCCCTTATCCCGGAATCCATTTCAATTATCTGACAAGCATCATGGTTTTTTCCTTTTCTCGAAACCGTCATAGTGGCAATATTGCAATCATCCTGTGAAAGCACATTGGCCAGGTAAGCGATACTGCCTTTGGTATCCTTGGCGGTAATAATAAGTGTGTGAAGTGAAGTGGTAAAGTTTGCCGTAAATCCGTTGTATTCCTTAATCCGTATTACACCTCCTCCCCTGCTCTCACCGACCAGTTCTAAGGTGTCCTTATTTTTCATTGCCTTTATACGAACGGTATTAGGGTGCTTTGTGGACGCATTTCCCACTGATTGAAACGTAAATTTTAAGCCTTTTTTTTCTGCATGCGCAAATGAATCACGAATCCGTTTATCGTCAGCCGCGTAATCAAGCAACCCGGCAACAATTGCTTTATCACTGCCATGCCCTTCATAAGTTTGCGCAAATGAGTTGTAAAAAGTAATATCCGCATGATCAGGAATGCCTCCCATGATTTTTACTACGGTACGGGCAATCCGGACCACCCCCGCGGTATGCGAACTGGACGGCCCGATCATTACCGGCCCGATCATATCGAATACACTGCTGCCTTCACCCATAATTAATCTACAATACCAATACCTTGTTATACATTATACTTATACGCAATTATAGTCATAAGAAGACAATCCTTTCTTTAATAAATTATAAGTGGTCAAAATCTTGTTTAAAAGATGTTATTATAAGACTGAAAATCAGCCACAATAGTTACACA
>QIDJ01000381.1 GCA_003228395.1 Flammeovirgaceae bacterium | reverse complement strand
ATATTCATCGAGTGTTCCAGGGTATTCCTTTATCCAAAAATTCTCAATGTACCATATCTTGTTGACTGTCTGTGAGATAAAATAACGATTATGCGAAACGATGACAAATGTACCTTTATACTGCTGTAAAGCCTGAATCAGAATATTTTCGGATTGAAAATCAAGGTGGTTTGTGGGTTCATCAAGTAACATAAAGTTGGCTTCAGTAATCAAAGTTTTTGCAAGCGCAACCCTTGATTTTTCACCGCCAGAAAGCACTTTGATTTTTTTGAATACATCATCATCGGAAAACAAAAAGCAGCCAAGAATATTCCGAAGTTCCTGTTCGGATTTACCAGATCCGGCTTGTTTTAATTCTTCAAGAATTTCGTTTTCCACATGGAGCGCTTCCAGTTGATGCTGGGCGTAGAATCCTTTTATTACGTTATACCCTTCTATGCGTTTTCCTCCCTGCAATGTTTCAGCGCCATCAATTATCCGCAACAAAGTTGATTTACCTTTTCCATTTGCTCCGATCAACGCAATTTTGTCACCACGCTCAATCCGGATGGTCGAATTTTCAAATACCTTAATATCGTCGAAAGATTTCGAAATATTTTCAAGCTGAATGAGGTGTCTGCCTGACTTTTGTTTAAAATCAAAATTGAAATTCACAACAGGGCCTGAATCAACCACTTTTTCAACCACATCCATGCGCTCAAGCGATTTGATTTTTGATTGGACCTGTCTGGCTTTGGTTGACTTTGCACGAAACCGCTGAATGAATCTTTCTGTTTGCCTGATCTGAGCCTGCTGGTTCTGATATGAATTGTGCTGTATTTCATTGCGTAGTTTCTTCTCTTTGAGATAGAAGTCATAGTTACCTTCAAAGAGATTTAGTTTCATATTAGCAACTTCCACTGTTTTACGAGTAGTATTATTCAGGAACCGCCTGTCGTGAGAAACGATGATGTATGCCCCTTCGTAATTATTAAGGTAATTTTCAACCCATTCAATGGATGGCAGATCGAGGTGGTTTGTCGGTTCATCCATCAACAACAATGAGGGTTTTTCCAGCAGCAGCTTGGCGAGCATTACACGCATGCGCCATCCTCCCGAGAATTCGATCAATGGCCTGTGAAGGTCTTCCGTTCTGAAACCAATTCCTTCAAGAATTTCTTCAGCTTTTGCCTGGAGGGTATATCCTTCAAGCGTTTCATATTTTTCCTGGTACGATGCAAGCTTTTCAACCAGCTTTTCGGAGTAATCCGTTTCAAGTTTTGCCAGAATGTCTTCAATTTTTATCTGGATTTGTTGTGCTTCTGCAAACCCGCTCATAGCAACGGTAAGAATACTTTCATTCGTTTCGTAGGATAGCATATCCTGATTCAGAAACCCTATGGAGCACGATTTTCTCCTTTCCAGCGAGCCGCTGTCCGGCCTGTACTCTCCGTCGATAATCCGCAACAATGTTGTCTTCCCGGTTCCGTTCAAGCCTATGAGCGCGATCTTATCCCTTGGTGAAATATGCAGGGAGGCCGTTTTGTACAATGTACGGCCGCCAATGTGATACGATATGTCGTTTACCGAAAGCATAACCGCAAAATTACCTGAACTTTTTAAATCCGCTTATACTTTACCAATTATTCATTAATTTCACTTTTTAACCTCTTAAAAATGTAAATGATCTCGTTTACAACACTTGCACTCTGGATGATTGTATATCTGACTGGATGTACAAAACTGGAACCCCCAAACCGGTTGTGATTTATGACATGTATCCGACGGATGGACATCATGGTTGGAAATATATATCCTTTGGCCCGGAAGGCAAACTTTATGTGCCGGTTGGGGCGCCTTGTAATATATGTGAGCGGACTGATAATGAGGTGTATGCATCCATCACCCGGATGAATAAAGACGGATCGGATATGGAGGTATTAAAGGGGTAAGAAATTCAGTGGGATTACCTGGCACCCTGTAACAGGCAAAATGTGGTTTACCGACAATGGCCGTGATATGCTTGGAGATAACAAACCTCCGTGTGAACTCAATTATGCACCCGAACAAGGCATGCATTTCGGCTACCCGTATTGCCATGGCGGTACAATACCTGATCCTGAGTTCGGGAAAAAGCGTGGGTGTAGTGAATTTGTTCCTCCAGCAATACAGCTTGGGCCACATGTGGCTCCGCTAGGGCTTAAATTTTACACCGGAAGTCAATTTCCCAAGCTTTACCGGAACCAGATTTTTATTGCTGAACATGGTTCATGGAACCGGTCTAAAAAGATAGGGTATCGTGTTACACTGGTTACACTTGAGGGAAATCGAGCTACCGGATATACGGCATTTGCTGATGGATGGCTAAATGACGCTACTCAAAGCCAGTGGGGCAGGCCTGTGGATATCCTGGTTTTGCCTGATGGCTCTTTACTATTATCCGACGACTATGCCAATGTGATTTACAGAATAAGTTATTCAGGATAATTACAAATGTGTATCCTGAAAACAGATTTTGGGATATTATCACAAGTATTTGAAAAAAATGAAAAATAATTTTGAAAACCGGAAAATTGTCTATATATTTGGACAAAATACGTATTGTAATGAAATTTAAAATCGAATATATGCTTG
>QIDJ01000201.1 GCA_003228395.1 Flammeovirgaceae bacterium | reverse complement strand
TCTCCTCTTATGACGCCGCGCATATCCACAGTTTGCAGCAGCGCCATACCCGAATAAACCCCTATATCAAAATTTTGTGTGGTCAGCTTGCCAACGTATTCCGTAATGTCCTCCTTAATCTTAAGGTTAATATCGGTAATAACATGACCAATATTGGTATTAAAATCACCGTAGGCAACAAAGTCATTTGGAAATCCTGTAAAATTACCCGAAAAACTGAACTGCTCTATACCGGTAAGGGTATTTAACACTTTTCCACCCAAATATTGCTCCAGGTCTGTAAATTCCACAAAAGATCTGTTGAGTCGTACCGCAATAAATGTTTCTTCGAAATCAGGCAATCCGGAAAAACTGAGAAATCCGCGGATGCGTCCTTTTTTTCCGAAAGTAAGATCAAGGTTGCGGATCACAAAATCCTTTACGCCTCCTTTGTAAATGCCCGATATTTTATAAACGTCGGTGATGCCTCTGAATTCTTTGGAGAACCATGCCAGGTCTCTTGAAATTATGGTGCTGTTGTCAAGTTTAATGAACAACTGAACGCTATCAACAAAATAACTCAGGTTACTCATTTTACTATATGTTAAAGCGATCGAATCCTTTATATGGCTGTCACCGACTTTCAGGTCTAGATTTCCGAATTTCATTTCCTGTTGATGGACGGTCAGATTTGACCGAAACTGATGAATCCTCAGGTTGGTTTTTTCTTCCAGTCCCGATAAATCATCCAGAACAAGACGTATGGTGTCATGGTGGGCTGAGAAGTCACTCAGGCGGCCGTTCATTTCAAGTATTCTGAAGGTGTTCAGATCAAATCCCGGATAAGTAACATCGGTGGTGAAATTCTTAAAATAGAATTGTGAATCTTCTATTTCAATTCTACCAATGGTGGTAACCATATTGCCATCTCCCTTTAAGAGGTATTTGAGTGTATCAATAAACCGCGTGATATTGAGAGGCTCGTTGACAATGTGCTTATACATATTAAATTCCGTATTGGAAATTTTAATTTTATCAAAGTGCTTATGGTCTTTGTTGAGGATTGAGCTTACACTGAAGTCGATTTTTACTTCAGGAATAAAAACCATGGTACTGTCATGGGTGTCGGTGACTTTCAGGTCGTTTATTTTCAGTACATCAAGCCAGTTAAGATTTATATATCCTATTTCAAATTCATATCCTGTTTTTTCACTCAGAGGGCCTGTGATTCGTTGAATTAGTTCCGTCTGGATGGCAGGAATGCGCAGGAGTGAGGTGGCGGCAATGAAAATAAAAATCAGCGAAAGGGATATCCATAATATTCCTTTGACTAATCCATTTTTTATAACTTGCAACCGCATTTTAATTGTGGTATCCTGTGCAGAATATGTTCTGCACGTTTTTACAAATGTACGCTACAATTTATTAACGTTAGAATTTATGAATTCTGTCATTTTGGCCATAGAATCTTCATGCGACGAAACTTCAGCGGCGGTAGTTGTAAGCGGTAAAATATTAAGCAATGTGATCGCCACACAAAAAGTGCATGAAAAATTTGGCGGGGTTGTGCCGGAGCTCGCGTCTCGTGCACACCAGAAAAATATTATACCTGTGGTACAACAGGCGCTGAATGAAGCCGGTGTAAGGAAAGATAGGCTGTCGGCAATTGCATTCACCCAGGGACCTGGTTTGCTTGGTTCACTACTCGTAGGCGTTACTTTTGCCAAAGGATTTGCGCTGGCACGCGGCATCCCACTTGTGTCAGTGCATCACATGAAGGCTCATATCCTCTCTCACTTTATTAATGATCCGAAACCTGCATTCCCCTTTCTTTGCCTGACGGTTAGCGGCGGACACACCCAAATCGTAGTTGTTCGGGACTATCTGGATATGGAAGTTATCGGCGAAACACTGGATGATGCCGTGGGAGAAGCATTTGACAAGGCTGCAAAACTGCTTGGATTGCCTTACCCGGGTGGCCCCATGATTGACAAACATGCTCAAAAGGGTAATGCAGAGTCATTTACCTTTCCCAAAACGAAAGTGCCGGGATTGAATTTTTCGTTTAGCGGGATAAAAACCGCTTTTCTTTATTTTTTACGCAACAATAAAACTGCTAATGCAAATTTTATTGAAGAAAATTTTGACGATATCTGCGCTTCCATTCAGCATATCCTGGTTCAGATGCTGCTGGATAAGCTAAAACTTGCTGCAAAGCAAACAGGCATCAATGAAATTGCTATAGCAGGAGGAGTGTCGGCTAATTCTGAATTGCAGATTAGCCTGCAGCAACTTGCAACTAAAAAAGGGTGGAACTTGTATATCCCGAAAATCGAATATTGTACCGACAATGCCGCCATGATTGCCATGGCCGCACATTTTAAATTTATAAAGCAGCGCCTGGCTGACATGGATACTCCAGCGCTGCCCAGAATGAAATTCTAAGCGATGAGAAGCGTATATAAAAAGGGTGATTCAAAATCACATAGCTTTATAGTGACGGATACGTATTTTCCTGATTTTGGAAATAGCATCGTTCATGAAGTATGCGCCACCTATTGGCTTGTAAAAGAAATAGAATGGGCCGGCAGGCTGTTTGTGCTTGATATGATGGAGGAAAATGAGGAAGGAATCG
>QIDJ01000307.1 GCA_003228395.1 Flammeovirgaceae bacterium | reverse complement strand
ATTTAGAATGAAACGGGCATAGGCGACCAGATCTTTATCCGTATCGCTCAGGTCCAGACATACAAGTATATTTTTTATGGGATCCATTACATGCTTCAATTAATGCTGCAAAAATAGTTGTAAAACACTAATAATCATCAATGAAAAGGGTTTTTCCACTGCCTGCAATACGCTCACGTAACGCCTGCTTCAGATGAAAATCGTATGTAAAATATAGTTGTGAAGGGCAGGGAGTAAGAAAAGTGTTTTTCATCTGTTGCCGAAAATAGCTGATCAGGTAAAATATTCTTGTTTAAGAAAACAGGCTTAATGAACCGGGTGATTCAGGCTAAAACGAATAAACATGGCAGGAATGATTGAGAAAATGCAAAATTAATAAAAAACCTGCTGAGATTGGTTTAATTAAACCCCGGTAAACAGGATTTGGGCCGACCTTACCGTTGCAATTATCTGCTGTTAGCCTGGTCCACGTAATGGTGTGGGTCCGAGGTCCTCCGTGAGAAGATGCAGTCCAATTTTAACAATCGTCCGGCCCGGTATTTGCTAAATGTTAGGTTTAACAAACAAGAATCTCAGCAGGGATTACAAAGGTATTGGTAATGCAGCACTAAAACAACAAAATATTTTGGTGCGGGAATAGTAGAAGTACGGGTGAATAATTTGAAAGCAGTATTACATTCACGGGAAATTCACTGACTGCCCCGGCTGCCGATCTTAATGCTTAGGAGGTTTAGTAAAGTACCCTTACACGTATCGTATGCTCGATCCGCTTCAGGTCTTTGATTACATCCTTCGAATATTTTTTATCGATGTCTGTTATCACATATCCAATGAGGTCATTGGTTTTCAGGTACTGCCCTAAAATGTTAATATGATGATCAGCAAGTACTTTGTTGATTTTGGCCAGAATCCCGGGCTCGTTATGATGTATATGCATCAAACGGTGCGCGTTTTCAAGTACAGGAAGTTTAACCTGGGGAAAATTAACACTGCGGTGCGTACTGCCTGTATTGATAAAATCCATAATCACATTGGGAACATATTCCGCTATATTCATCTGTGCTTCCTGGGTGCTTCCGCCAATATGCGGGGTCAGTATGGTGTTCGGGAGTCTTTTCAACGGACTGATGAACGTATCGTGATTGGTTTTTGGTTCCCGGGGATACACATCAATAGCAGCGCCTCTGAGCTTACCTGATTCGATTGCTTTTTTCAAAGCATCCGAAACAATGATATTACCCCGGCTCAGATTTAAAAGTATGGCTCCGTCCTGCATCTGACCGATCTCCATTTCTCCTATCATATTTTCGTTTTCAGGTCTTCCGTCCACATGAAGGCTCACCACATCCGCTAATTCCAGCAATTCGCCCATTGACCGGCATTTAACGGCATTTCCCAGCGTCAGTCTTTCTTCAATGTCATAATAAAACACTTTCATGCCCATGGCTTCAGCAAGTATGGAGAGTTGCGATCCGATATTTCCATACCCAATGATACCCAGCGACTTTCCCCGTATTTCATTGCTCAAATGGGATGATTTTTCCCACACTCCGGCATGCATTTCCATGATCCGGTCGGGAATATTACGCATCAGCATAATGATCTCGCTGATAGCCAGTTCAACTACTGACCGGGTATTTCCATACGGCGCATTGAATACCGAAACGCCCTTACGCATGCAGGCATCAAGGTTAATATGGTTGGTACCTATGCAGTATGCGCCAATGGCTATCAGGCGGTTTGCTTTTTCCAGCACCTTCGTTGTAACATTTGTTTTTGACCGGATACCAAGCACAGACACATCTTTTATTTTTTCGCACAGCAGATCCTCATCCAGCGACTCGGGCAGCATTTCCACCTGATACCCTTCCTCCTTCAAGATATCAAAAGCGTTGTCGTGGATACCTTCCAGCAGAAGTACTTTGATCCTGTTTTTTGGATATGAGAGCGCCGTATTTATTTTATGTACGAATAAAAACTCATCGAGACTGGGTGTCACATGATCTGCATTTTCCAGCACGGATCCGCGGCTGACATTTTCAGTAAAGGCATAAAATTTACACGCCAGACCTGCTTTTTTAATTTCAAAATCGGTATAGCCGTCTCCAATTACATATACTTCACCCTCAAGATCGAGGTTTTTGATGGTTGCTACCTTTCCTTCATTGGAGGCTAACGAATTGGTAACATCAAATCCGGTTATATTACCTTGTTCATCGTAAGTAAATTCATTGGCCAGCACGTGATTGGGTTCTATGCCATATTCCGAAACAATTGGCACAATAAATTCTTTGAAACCATTCGAAACGATATAGATATGATCCCGGTATGTATTGAAAAACTCGATGTTACGTTCAAATGATTTGGACACCTGTTTTTTCAGCCTGACAATCAGCTCATCCAGATGTTTTTTATGTGGCGAAAGTATATTGAGCCGTTCTTCGATGGAATCACGCAGGTTCAGGGCGCCTTCCATACCTTTATTTGTTATCTCTTTGATCTGATTCAGCGCTGCGTCCTTTTCGGGATGGTTGGACAGGGCGATTTCACCCAAAATATCCAGCGCCTCCACTTTCGTAAAGGTACTGTCAAAATCAATGATAAAATTTTTTGTTACTTCCT
>QIDJ01000322.1 GCA_003228395.1 Flammeovirgaceae bacterium | reverse complement strand
AACGATGTAACAATATTGGTACTGGATGAAGCAGACCGCATGCTGGACATGGGATTTGAACCTCAAATTAAAAAGATTCTGAAAGTAGTACCCAAAGACCGGCAAACCATGTTGTTTTCAGCCACGATGCCAAGCGGGATTGTGCAAATAGCAACTAAATATATGAAACGTCCCACTCACGTGGAAGTGGCCCGCCAGGGTACCACAGCCGAAGGAGTGGATCAGGAAATCTACATTGTCGCCCGGAATCAGAAAAGAAGCCTGCTGGAAATGCTTCTCAGGCAATACGAGGGCACAGTACTTGTTTTCAGCCGCACCAAATACGGCGCCAAAAAAATCTGTAAAGATATAAACCGTATGAATATGACAGCGGCAGAGATTCATTCAAACAGATCGTTAGGACAGCGCAAAGAAGCATTGACGGGCTTTAAGAAAGGGAAATACCGTGTGCTGGTCGCCACAGACATTGCCGCCCGCGGAATTGATGTTAAGGACATTGCCCTGGTAATAAATTACGATGTACCGGAAGACGCCGAGGACTATGTGCATCGAATCGGCCGTACGGGCAGAGCCGGTAAAAAAGGACGTGCCATTACATTCATCATGCCAAGTCAAAGTGACAAGCTGAGGAAAATAGAACGTTTGATCGAAACAAAATTAACAAAAAGTGAGCTTCCCGGACATTTACCTGAACCTGAATTTGAAACGCCTAAGGCGGATGTAGTTCGTCGTGGTTCACGCCGTACATTTAGCCGGAAAGGCAGCAGGCGGAGATGACATGCAAACCGCATTGCTGCTGCATCATATCAATTGTTATAATCTGAACATTATTAATTTATCCTTCGCGAATCATTCAATGTTATATTTTTTTGCTACCTAACCTGAACCAATATGAAAGAACGAATATGGCTTTTAGATTGGCTAAGGGGGTTGGCCATCCTGTTAGTTGTCGCTTTTCATGTGGTTTTCGATTTAAATCACTTTTACGGCTGGCAATATCCTCGTTACGACGGACTTTTTTGGTATCTGGAAGGACGAATAGCCGCTATTTTGTTTATGGGAATGGTTGGAGTGGTGTCTGCCATAATCGCCAGACAGCAAACCGCCGAAAAGACGCTAAAGGTCAATATTCGAAGAGGAATACGATTGATTGGCATTGCTTTGATAATTACCGCATTCACGTGGATCAGCTTCCCGGAAAGCACCATCTGGTTCGGCATTCTTCATCTTATGGGGGTCAGTATACTTCTCAGCATTCCGCTAGTTAGGCTGAAGTGGATAAATATAGCACTTGGCATATTGGTGATTAGCTTAGGCGGTACGATGGAGGCAATAACCGGAACAAATCTGGCTCTGCTTCCGCTTGGAATTACAACAAGCAGTTTCAGCTCTTTTGACTATTATCCGCTTATCCCATGGATGGGTGTAATAATAATAGGAATCGGACTGGGAAATATTTTTTATCCAAAATTACTGGGTCGGAGAGCTCCCAATAAGATGGACAGAAAAATGATTATTCTGGGAAAGAACTCTCTATGGATATATCTTCTCCATCAGCCTGTAATTCTTCTCATTCTGTGGCTTATTCTGGCATAAATAAAAAGCTATACCTGTAAGACTTTTTCTTTGAGTTTTTTTATAGCCCAGTTCGCGTGCTCAATAAGCATTTCATCTTTCTGTTTTGTGACAAACGCTTCCAGCTCAGAAATCATCAATGGATTTCCTGAATTTCCTGCCACTATACAGGCATTACGCTGAAGCCCACGCCGTTTTGCACGCATAAGCGGAGTACCGGCAAAACGTTTTAAATAAGCATCATCCGTATCAATTGCCAGTATTTCGCGAAGATCCAGGCTGTCTCCAGCTCCATTTTCGCCTTTTAGGTCTTCAATCAGTATTTCCTGTTTATTTACCCGTTTTCCATTGAAAGGACATACTATTTGACAAATATCACACCCAAACAGACGATTTCCGATTTTAGAACGAAGTTCCGGCGGAATCCCCTCTTTATTTTCTATGGTCAGGTAAGAAATGCACTTACGGGCATCAATAACGCCCGGAGCAGTAATGGCATTAGTCGGACAGGCCATTATACAGCGCATACAGTCTCCGCAATCGGGCATGCGTTTTTTTTCGGTAATCGGCAGATCGGCTGTGGTCATAAGGCTGGCGATAAAGAAATAACTTCCTTCGGAAGGATTAATCAAGTTGGAATTTTTGCCGAAAAAGCCTAATCCTGCTATTTCAGCCAGAACTCTGTCCACTGTGGGTCCGCTGTCCACCGACGAATACGTTTCAATTTGTTCATTTTGTGACTTTAACCAATCAGAAAGTGCAAAAAGCTTCTTTTTAAGTATTTTATGATAATCCTTTCCTGCCGCGTATTTTGCCACTTTTCCATTCGACATTGAACACATTTTTTGTTCATAATCGTAGCTGGCCGTTAAAACGATTACAGATTGGATATTCGGCAGTTTATTTTCAGGGTGAAAGCGATCTTCTTTCATATTTTCCAAATAATGCATGTCAGCCTGATACCCTGCCTGTATCCATTTATTAAAGACGGATTCATGCATTTTTAATGCCGATTTTACATCCGGAATCGACACAATTCCATATTCGGAC
>QIDJ01000149.1 GCA_003228395.1 Flammeovirgaceae bacterium | reverse complement strand
GTCCGCCTGGGCTGTGTGGCCTTCTTCTTTGGCTTTTTTAATCAGCTCTTCAATTTCGGGCACCAGTTCCATGTAGAACCTGTCGGCAACCTCAAAATTGCCATGCCACTGTGTGTAGTCGGGGCCCATCATAGCCGCTCCCATTCTGGCACGCCTGCCTTCGTGATGCCAAAGGTAGAAATAGGTCCATTCAATTTTATCATCGAAAGGAATTGGAGTGATCATGTTTTCTGCTTTCAATGCTTTCATCAGCGTCAGTGCAGGTTTACCAAATTTATCGTTGTAGAGGTTCACCTGGTTGTCGTACTGGGTGTAAAAATTAAGGACATAATCCCTTGTGTGACACTGGAAGCACACATCCTGCATGTTTGCCCGGCGCTGTTCCCAGGAGAGGAAATCATCAGGTAAGGGTTTTCCCAGTTTTTTATATTTAGCTTTTTGTGCAGCATCAATCTTTTCAGAAACTTTAGGTCGCAGCGTCCAGCTAATCCTATCGCCTACATCGTGTGTTACCGGCTGGTCAGGCGTTGCACTCATGTGGCATGTTGCACAGGTGGGTGCAGCAGAATAGTCTTGTCCCACGATCCAGGGTTGGGCATCAAGATTCATTTCTTCGCGGTGTGCGCGAAAATTAATTCCATGTTTCGATTCGTTGTAGATTTCCAGTTGAGGATGGTCGGGCCCCAGGTGGCATTTGCCGCAATTTTCAGGTTGCCGTGCCTGGGCGACTGAAAAAGTGTGTCTGCTGTGACAGGCCGTACAGGAACCTTTTGAACCATCAAGGTTGATGCGGCCCATGCCGGTATTTGGCCAGGTTTTGGGGTCAAGCAAAAGCACGCCGTAATCATTGTATTTTGGCTTGCCGTTTTCATCGGTTTGAAACTGAACCCTCGAACCGTGGCACTGCCAGCATCCGGATGCAGCTGCAGGATTTGCGCCATCGTTATAAGCAGCATGGCCTTCAACAATTTCTGCCAGTACATTATCCAGAGAACCCATGATCATTCCTGCATCGGCATGATGGCTGGTGGTAAACTGTTCGGTTTCGTCTTCGTGACACCTGGCACAATCATTTGGGGTAACAATTGTTGCGATAAACCGGCCTTCATGGTCATAACCGTCAACATCCCCTTCTTCGGCCTGGTGACACTCTAAACAGCCAACATCTGCTTCGGCGTGCCTGCTGTTACGCCATTGTTCAACAATTACTTTTCCGGCACCTTTTTCGCCATGACAGCTAATGCAGTGCTGTGTACCCTCGTCAACAACAAGAGAAGGATTTGTTTCGGGTTCGTCGCGCTGTACATCGTTGGTCAATGCTGTGGACAAAACCACAATAAATAAGAGGCTCAGTACGCCAATAATCGTGCTTTTGATTTTTAAATTTGTCGCCATTTCTATAATTTTTTTAGGTTGTTATTTCTTGTTATCAGAATCGAAGAATGTAGGTTTGAAGGTAAGCATAATCCATGCCCAGCTATTGGTGTTTTGGTAGTTGCCACCTTTCAGCACCTGCATGGTTTCGGTCGCAAACATTTGTGAATAACCACCTTGGAGGTTTACACTCTTAGATATGACATATTTTACAACGAAGTCAAGTTCTGTGCCGAGTCCGCTACTATAATCTAACCACTCCGTATTGATGGGTTTGATTCGTACAGAAACCGTTGCCGCCGACATAAAGTAATGCGGAATTAAGGCAAGCGTAACTTTTTTAATGGTAAATTTCAAGGGCAGGTAAATGTCAATTAACCCGACATTCCCAATGTGGTTTCCTACATAGAAATAATCCATCCAGCCATTGAATTTATGATTGGTTCCATAGAAAGGCGTGAACGACTTGTCTTTTTTGTCAGCATCGTTTTGATCCCTGCTTGAAGTACCCGAAAGGTATTCACCGCCAAAACCGAAAGAAAACCATTTCACCAGATGCAATGAAACATCTCCGGCAAGGTACAACGCAGACAAATCATTGTTTGCCTTATTTTTTCCTCCCTGGTAATAGGCAGCAACATTAAATTTCACTTTTTCACCTTTAAAGGTGTACCTGCCACCGAGGGTTTGACTGTAAGCAATTTTCTCATCATATTTTGCCGTATCAGCATCTGCATCGTAAGCCAGGCCGTTGTTTAAGAATAAGATACTTAATCCGGATTTACCAAAATTGCCGTGATAGTAAAGCCATTGAATGGCTTTGTAGTTTATATTGGTATAAGCCACTTCATATAAAGATTCCTTCATAGCATTGTAAGCAAAACCGGCATCAAGAATTTGGTTATCGCCAAAAAAGAACTTAAAGATTGCGGCATCGTGGCTGCGTGCCTGCTGTGTCCAGTCTACATTACCAAAAATACGGTGGTCATCATAAATGATTTCCATCCGTCCCACTTTTAAGCTCAATATTTTTGCAAGCTTTAGTTGTGCCCAGGCTTCATGAACAGAAAATCCATAAACAGCGTCCTTGTTTAAGGTGTTGACATCACCCCAGACCCTAATATCCTGAAGGCTTAAATAAGCCGTGAAAGTGTTGTTGGAAAAATATGCGTTTAAACGCGTACGTTGCGAAACAAAGCTGGCTGCCTTGGCATCATCGGGGATTAAGGTACTGTAGCCGTTCCGGTATTC
>QIDJ01000231.1 GCA_003228395.1 Flammeovirgaceae bacterium | reverse complement strand
GCGGGTTTATAAGATGACCGATAAGAAAAAAAAGTCGAATCTTATATATGACCGTACATTTAAACGCGGTGAAACAAAAGAAATAAGGTTGTACGGGCTTAAGGGTGACGATGAATTCAGGATTAAAGGTAAGGTGAAAAAAGGAATAAAAATAAGAGTGATCGGTGGTCCGGGAAAAGATATTATTACGGACAGCAGTAAAGTAAAAGGGCTAATGAAAAAAACAATCGTGTACGATTTACGGAAAAACACGGAGTTGAAGTTAGGAAGGGAAAGCAGAAATAAAACTTCAAATGATCCATTGGTAAATCGTTATGACCGCAATGATTTTAAGTACAATTTCGCTGCACCGCTGATTTTCCTTAATTACAATGTGGATGATAAACTGTTTTTAGGTGGTGGCTTTGTAGCCACTTCACATGGATTTCGTAAAACACCGTTTAAATCACAGCATTTTTTACTCGGAAGCATCGCACCGGCTACCGCTTCTTTTGAATTTAACTATCGTGGTACATATACCGATGTGATCAGAAAACTTGATCTGCAGATAAACCTGATTGCACGGTCGCCTAATTATACATCAAACTTTTTCGGGCTTGGAAATAATTCGGAATATGATCCGAATATTGCCGAAAGCAAAAATGTAAAAAGATCCATTGAATATTACCGGGTACGTTTTCAACAATACTCTGCCGAATTTCTTTTTACAAAGCAACTTGGCAACAAAGCAAATATGCATTTTGGGGCGCACTGGCAGGCATTCAATACGGAAGAGGATTATGAAGGCGAAGATCGTTTCATTCTCGATTATGCGGAAGCCACGGGCGATTTTTCCATTTTTAACTGGAAAACCTATCAGGGCCTTGTGTTTAAAATGGACCTGGATACCCGCGACAACAAAGTGATTCCGGATAGAGGTATGGTATGGAACCTGGATCTCCGGGGATATAAAGGCCTGAACAACGCTTCTAATGATTTTACCCGTTTTCAGTCCGGCGTTTCTTTTTACTATACAATGCGGCTCCCTTCCAAACTCACCCTGGCTGCTCACGTTGAAGGAGGCCATAATTTTGGAACATACGAATATTACCAGGGGCAGATACTCAGCGGCCCGCTGCATCTGAGAGGATACTGGAAAACCCGCTTTATTGGCGACAGCCGTACGTTCGGTAACCTGGAAGCCAGGTACCATCTGGCAAGGATCAGGGGTAAAGTGATACCTATGAAAGTGGGATTAACCGGATTTTATGATATTGGCCGTGTCTGGCTGGAAGGAGAAAGTTCAAATTCCTGGCACAGAGGCTATGGAGGCGGTGTATGGTTTGCCCCCTATGATGCCACCGTGGTAGCCTTTGATGTAGCCGGATCAAAAGAGGGAACCCGATTTTATATCAGGCTGGGCTTCCTGTTCTGACTTTTTATAGCCGGGAAGGTTAAGTCGCATTGGAGAAAATAAATTAAACAAAAAATTAACGGTATAATGGATAATTGTTTATCAGGATTTAATACCCTTTTTTTGAATAAAATTATTAGCTTGCATCCCCTTTATATTCATTAAATCAATCGATATAATTCAAAGGCCTGATGGCATTACTGGCATATTTTTTTGCATTAATTATTTCATTTTACCTTCTTGCAGAAGTCAGTGACAGGTTTTTTATCCCCTCACTTGATAAAATCGCTGAACGATTCCATATGTCGCACGATATGGCCGGCGCTACATTAATGGCCATTGGTTCAAGCGCTCCCGAATTGTTTGTAGCAATTATTTCACTTGCATTGCCGGGCGATCACGGTATAATCGGTATCGGTACCATTGTCGGGTCGGCGTTGTTTAACCTGCTTGTGATTGTAGGAGCCTCTGCTGTTGTACGGGCTGCAACGCTGTCATGGCAGCCAATTGTAAGGGATTTGCTGTTTTACACGTTGTCCATTGCTGCATTATTCTTTGTGCTGATGGATGGAATAGTTTCCGAATTTGAAGCAGGGTTAATGATCTTGTTTTATGTGGTTTATGTATTTGCAGTGGTCAAGTGGAGAAAGATATTCCCATATGTTGATCAGGATCAGATTGATGAGGAAGAAACTGAGGATGTGGAATTGAAAACGGGGTGGAAAAGAATACTTATTCCCCTCGATATTTTTCTCGAGAAGCTCTTTCCTCCTGCCAGGTATTATTTTGCCATGTTCGCCATCTCCATTATCATTATAGCTGCATTATGCTGGGTGCTGGTTGAAAGTGCAATTGGCGTTTCCAGAATAATTCATATACCTGAACTTGTAATTGCACTCACCGTGCTGGCTGTGGGTACTTCCGTGCCTGACATGATCTCTTCTGTGATTGTGGCCAAACAAGGCCGTGGTGGTATGGCCGTTAGCAATGCGGTAGGATCAAATATTTTTGACATACTTATTGGTTTGGGGCTGCCCTGGCTGATTTATATCATTTATACCGGAGGTGTTCTGGTTGGGGAATCTGAAAAAGGCCTTGACAGATCGATTATATTTCTATTCGGGTCAGTAGTGGTTTTATTTATTTCATTATGGATCAGAAAGTGGAAAGTCGGCCCCGGAATCGGATACTTCTTTATCATGGCCTATCTCTTTTACCTGATCTGGGAACTTATGGATGTTTATCTG
>QIDJ01000013.1 GCA_003228395.1 Flammeovirgaceae bacterium | reverse complement strand
TTGTAATACTAATTCAAGAACGATATACTAGGCCTAACGCACTGTTGCATGAGTTGACAGTTTGCAAAGTGATACGACATACATTATTCCTCCGCGCCTTCCCTGTGTTATTGCGGTTAAAATCTCCTGAGCTTACAACTCACAGCTTACAGCTCATTCCCGCATTCCCGCATTCCCGCATTCCCGCATTCCCGCATTCCCGCATTCATACATTTAAGCATTCATACATTTACGCATTTACGCATTTACGCATTCAATCCTATCATGCCATTATTTGCAAATTTTTGCAACACGCCGGTAACCATTTGGTGTGTTTACCGTATTAATGTATAATAAAGTGAATTTTTTTGGTGTGAAATTTGCTTTCTGTTTAACCTGACATAAATGAAATACCTGGTTTACATCGTACTTTTTATCGCTCTGGCTCTGCCGGGGTTATCTGTTGCACAGTCAGGTAGCGGGCTATTGGCTTTTGAGGAGGATTCATTTACCAAAAAAAACCGTATTGAACTATATCCGAATCCTGCTGTTGACTACATCAATATCGAAATCAGGGAATCGGAGCTGTCGAATCCCCAATTTGTTTTGTATAGCATTATTGGAAATAAAATCAAAATTGAACTTGAACTTATCAGCGATAATAAATTCAGGATTGAACTTAAAAACCTTCCTGCCGGTTATTACCTGCTGTCTATTAAAGATCCAAAGATCAACTTCAACCGGACATACAAGTTCCTGAAACGCTGATTATTTTAAAATTCCGCATTTCCCGGAGTCCGTGGAAATGGAATGACATCCCGGATATTACCCATACCGGTGATAAACTGTACCATCCGTTCAAAACCCAGGCCGAATCCGCTATGTGGCGCCGTGCCAAACCTGCGTGTATCCAGGTACCACCAGAGGCCTTTTTCTTCAATTCCTACCTCCTGTATGCGCCTTTTGAGTACATCGTACCGTTCTTCTCTCTGTGATCCGCCAATGATCTCGCCTATACCCGGAAAAAGTACATCCATGGCAGCTACGGTTTTATCATCGTCATTGAGCCGCATGTAAAATGCCTTGATAGATTTGGGATAATCGTAAAGGATTACCGGCTTTTTAAAATGTTTTTCTACAAGAAACCGCTCATGCTCTGATTGCAGGTCAATGCCCCACTCATCTACCGGAAACTGAAATTTCCTTTTCTTATTGGGTTTTGAGTTCTTCAGAATGTTAATCGCTTCGGTGTAGGTTAGCCTTTCGAACGGATTGGCTGTGATAAAACCAAGCCGGTCAATCAGGTTCATTTCACTCCGCTGATGTTGCGGTTTCGATTTTTCTTCATCTTCTGCACGTTTTGTTAAGAACATGAGGTCGTCCATGCAGTTTTCAATGGTATAGCTGATAATATACTTTACAAATTCTTCTGCAAGGTCCATGTTATCGTTGAGGTCGTAAAAAGCCATTTCCGGTTCTATCATCCAGAATTCGGCAAGGTGCCTCGCCGTATTTGAGTTTTCCGCCCGGAAGGTAGGGCCAAACGTGTACACATCAGACAGCGCAAGGGCGCCCAGTTCGGCTTCAAGCTGGCCGGATACCGTAAGGTTGGTTTCTTTCCCAAAAAAATCCTTACTGAAATCTGTTTGCCCTTTTTCATCAACAGGCGGGTGAACGGGGTCTAACATTGTCACCCGGAACATCTCGCCTGCTCCTTCGGCATCGGAGCCGGTGATGATGGGACTGTGCAGGTAATAAAATCCTTTGTCGTTAAAAAATTTATGGATTCCGTATGCCACCGCGTGCCTGATTCGTAAAACAGCACCGAATGTGTTGGTGCGCGGACGTAAATGTGCGATTTCACGAAGAAATTCGAATGAATGTTTTTTTGGCTGAAGCGGATATTTTTCCGGGTCCGAATCGCCATAAATATGGATTGATTCTGCTATTATTTCAACATCCTGGCCTTTTCCCAACGATTCTGCAAGCATACCGGTAATCGATAAACAAGCGCCTGTGGTGATTCTCCTGAGAAGCGATTCATCCATTTTTTCGAAGTCAACTACGGCTTGCATGTTTTGCAAACAAGACCCGTCGTTGAGTGCAATAAACCTGTTGCTTCTGAATGTACGTACCCATCCTTTGATGTTGACTCTTGTGCCTGTTTTTTCGGTGGTTAACAGGTCTTTGATCTTTGATCTTTTAGTAATCGGTTCCATTTTAAATAAAAATGCGGACAGTCTCCTGTACAGGTAGTCTGAAGTGCCGCAAAGGAACTATATTTAAGGGATTTTGACAACGCATTGAGGAAAATATAATATTTTTGAATCATTCGTGAATAACTAAAATTCGGGTATCCGGAAATGTAAATGCAAAGGCTTGGATTAAGTCAGACACTCACACAAAAGCTGTCGCCGCAGCAGATACAGTTTATAAAGCTGCTGCAGGTTCCTACGGCCGAACTGGATACCCGTATTGAAGAAGAGCTGGAGATTAACCCGGCGCTTGAAGAAGGGAAAGAGGATGATGTTACCGATCCTGATGTTGAAGATGATCCGGATTTTGAGGTTGAAAAAATCGCCGATACCTCAGAAGAAATCAACGTAGAAGATTACGTCAGGGAGGAGGATTATACGGGATACAAAATGCAGGGCGACGGCATT
>QIDJ01000172.1 GCA_003228395.1 Flammeovirgaceae bacterium | reverse complement strand
ACATACCCGTGCTTTTCTCTCAACGCCATATTCAACCTTGAATTCATTCCGGGACCTCCCAGCAAATTTATCAGGAGGAAAAAGGGAAGTCGTTTTTTGTTTGACAATTCATACGAAGTTCTGCCAATAGCGCAATGGCTTTGTGAGATGTGTCTGTTTGACTTTTTGTGTTGCGGTTTATAAATGTCATACTGAATCCGTTTCCGGGCTGACTGATACACCGGAATATCCTCAAGATACCTGATTGCCAGACGTTTT
The DNA here is from genome assembly GCA_003228395.1 of Flammeovirgaceae bacterium. Lineage (GTDB taxonomy): Bacteria > Bacteroidota > Bacteroidia > Cytophagales > Cyclobacteriaceae > SZUA-230. The sequence goes on along the minus strand of QIDJ01000172.1, from coordinate 2,388 downwards.
ACTCTTGAAAATGGAACATCACCAATGGACGAAAAAATAATTCTTTCCGTATCAATATTTTCTGCAATGAATGCTTTGAAATTGTCCCGGTGAAAAGACCGGATACTATCCGCAGTGCCAAGTATGTTATGCCCCAGACTGTGACCCTTAAAAATAAGGTTATCAAAATCATCCTGAATGGCATCCTCGGGAGAATCTTTAAACATGGCCATCTCTTCCAATATTACGTTTCGCTCGTTTTCAATTTGTTTTTCAGGAAATATGGAATCAAACGTAATGTCAGCAAGCAAATCGAAGGCTTTCGGAAAAAATTCATTTAACACAGAGGCATAGAAACAAATCTTTTCCTTTGTTGTAAAAGCGTTTAATTCGCCACCAACAGAATCAAGGCGGTTCAGAATATGGTACGCTTTCCGTTTGCTCGTTCCTTTAAAAGCCATGTGCTCCCAGAAGTGGGCAAGCCCCTGCTGATGCGGGCGTTCATCGCGGCTCCCGATGTCAAGATAAAAACCACAGTGAGCCACTTTTGCTCCCCGTACTCTTTTATGAACAAGCCGTATGCCGTTAGTAAGTGTATAAACTTCAAATTCGTTCATTGCTCAGATTTCGGTGCAAAGGTAGTTATTTTCAAAATTTAAATTACCGCTGCCAGCTAATAGATTGGCATGATTTGACCCGGTTGGCCTAAATGGTAATTTGTCATTTTGCAGATTAATATGAATACCGGGTACATAATTATTCCATTCAGCTGGGATAGAATATTGTAAAATATGTGGAAAATTTACAGGTATTAGATAAATTCGAACTAATAGACTTATCAACATTTTATGTGTAATCATGATTACAGCGGGTTATCATTTAAAAACAATTAAAAATACGCGTCTGCTGGCAGGAGTACTTAAAGCAGAAGCCTTATGTGCCGATGATCTGGATAGTGTAGATGTGCTGAAGGGCATGTATGATGCTGACGGCGTGTTGATAGGGAGTTTCGGACTTGAACTTTTTGGCAGTCATGCACTTTTACGAAGTATTGTTGTGATCAGTGATCTGAGAGGCAGGGGATTTGGAATTGACCTTGTTAATAATGCCCTGGAATCAGCAATAACGCATAATGTAAGGCAACTCTTTTTACTCACTACCACTACTGACAAATTTTTCAGTAAATTCGGATTTGAAGTAACCGACAGAAATAATGTTCCTGAAAGTATTGCTGCAACAAACGAGTTTCAGACTTTCTGTCCGGATACGGCAATATGCATGAAAATGACACTCGACAATGAATAGAAAAGAGGATTCCTTTACACATTCAAAAAATGCGCCGGATCCAGTGGGGTTGTACCCGCATGCGCGAAAAGCGGGCAGCCTGTTTTTTCTTTCCGGTGTAGGTCCCAGGGATCGTGGCAGCAAAAACATACCAGGTGTTGAATTGGATAAAAACGGCAATATTCAAACGTACGATATTTCCAAACAATGTCATGCTGTATTCAAGAACGTAAAATACATACTTGAAGAGACTGGGTCAGACTGGCAAAACCTGGTTGATGTTACCGTTTTCCTTACCAATATGAGAGATGATTTTGCCGTATATAACAAAATATATGCGGAATACTTCCATGACAACCGGCCCTGCCGCACTACCGTAGAGATAAAAAGTCTTCCCACCCCGATTGCCATTGAGTTGAAATGTATTGCCGTGATCAATGAATAAACTTACAAGGTGACAGAATATCGATGAAAGTATCTATTATTGTTCCTGTCTTTAACGAGGAGAAGTATATATTCTCCCAACTCGAAAAAGTTGAGCGTGTTCGGCATAACTTGTTTGAAGATTCCGAGATTATCATTGTGAATGACGGATCTTCTGATGGTACAGGAGCCCAAATAAACAAGTTCATTGCAACGGTTCCTGCGGATAAAAAATCCGAAGTTTTTGTTCTTAGTAATGATGTGAATCAGGGGAAAGGAGTTTGCCTGAAATTGGGGATCAGAAAGGCCTCCAATGACTATATCATTATACAAGATGCAGATCTTGAATATTCCCCCGATGACTGGGCTGACTTGATAAAGCCTGTACAGGATAATCATGCCGATGTAGTTTATGGCTCCCGGTTTATTGGAGAAAAACCACACAGAATTCTTTATTTCTGGCATTATGTGGGAAACCGTATTATTACATTTTTTTGCAACATGTTTACAGATTTGAATTTATCGGATGTTAATTGTGGTTATAAAGTTTTTCCGAGAAATTCTATTGATGTTGACAAACTACGTGAAAAAAGGTTTGCAATCGACGCGGAAATAACCATCATGCTTTCTAACGAGCCGACTTTGAGGTTTTATGAAGTTGGGATAGGTTATTATGGAAGGGAAAAAAATGAAGGCAAAAAG
>QIDJ01000192.1 GCA_003228395.1 Flammeovirgaceae bacterium | reverse complement strand
CTGCTAATCCTTTTAATCACTACTTTCGGATCGGTATCATCGGTAATTTCTACTGATACAAAGCCATACTCATCTTGAGAAACAGAAAATTCATCATAGTCGAAGTTTGGATATTCACCCCAATTGTCAATAGCGCCTCCAGCCGTGGCCACATTAATCCAAAGATGCTTATGCTCTCTTGAGTTCCCCCTTGAATAGCCGTGGGTATGACCAAAGAAATGTACACTTGGTTTTGCGCAATCCGTGCTGAACTGTTCCAGTCTTGCAATCACTTCCCCCGTATAGTCAGACTCTCCGGGCGTCCAGAGTTCAGACTTATAGGGATGATGCAACTGGGCGAACACAAAGTCAATTGAATCCGAAAGGCATGCAGCATCCAGTACCATATCCAGCCAATCCAATTGTTCCTGGTTATTATAAGGGCTATTAGAATCCAATCCGATGATTCTGACATTACCATAATCTTTATACCACCAATGCTCTTCATATCCTATAGTTCCGTTTTCGGGCATTTTGAAATACTGGAAAAAATAAACCGCGTTGTTTTCATGATTTCCAGGCACAGGATAAACAGGTACATGATTAAATAAATCCTGAGAGGGAGAAAAAAAACCTGATTCCCACGAGGAATAATTGTTTCCATTCACGACCAGATCCCCCTGGATAAGCACAAGTGCAAGGTTATCAACTAAATCACCGTCAAATTCATCTTCTAAATAATCAAGAATTCCATCTTGAATAATTTCATAGTACTTATTGGGGAATGCACCATCTTTTTGCATATCACTCATCGCAATTATCCGAATTGGTTCATGACCGGAGGCATAAGGTGGAGTTTTGAAATGGTATGTTTCCGAAACCGCATTCCCTGTCCTGACCCTGTAAAAATATCTGGTGAAATGCTCAAGGTTTTCCAGCTTAACTTCATGTATTCTTGCTTCACCAACTGAAATTTGTACTGTACCATCAGATATATTTCCGAGTGTTTCGGTGAGTCCCCATTCAACAATGCTTTCGTCATCCGAATCAGTTTCCCACAAAATAAATATGGAATTTGGGGAAGCATCCTGAAGGTAAGGCTGAACCTTGATTGTTTGAGCACTCAACTGAATGAATGCAAATACTGAGAGCATTATAAATATGGTGAGTTTATTCATTATTAATTGTTCTGATTTTTGATTCATTTTTTCTGATGTTGTTTATTGGTTCTGCCCCCGATTGGTCTGTATAATGGGTCGAGTCCAATTTTTAACCTCCGCAACAAATATATCAATTAACAGAAATTTAACGCTGTTATACAGAAAATTCTTTCCGTTTTGTTGTACCTTTACCAATCTTTAAACTTTTAAAAACTAAAAACGATGGCAACAAACAACAAGTTAACACGCATCCTCTCCATCGACGGTGGTGGCATCAGGGGGATAATCCCGGGACAAATACTGGTAGCCCTGGAAGAGAAGCTGAAGACACTGGACAACAATCCCGATGCACGCATCGCGGATTATTTTGACCTGATAGCCGGAACCAGCACCGGTGGTATTTTAACCTGCATGTACCTGAGTCCGTCGAAAGACAAAAAGGGAAGACCACGGTTTACAGCACAAAAAGCCGTTGATCTTTACCTGGACCGCGGTGATGAGATTTTTGATATTTCCTTCTGGCAAAAAGTAAGAAGCGGTGGCGGAATCACCGATGAGAAATACAGTGAAAAAGAACTTGAGGAAGCGCTTGAAGATTATATCGGTGACCTGAAACTGAGCGATTTGCTCAAGCCCTGTCTGGTTACTTCTTACGACATTAAAAGGCGAAAAGGCCATTTTTTCAGATCGCATAAAGCCAAACAGGATGAAAGCTATAATTTCAAACTTAAGGAGGCTGCAAGAGCTACATCTGCCGCACCCACCTATTTTGAAGTGGCCAGGGTAAAGGCCGACGACAACCAGGTTTATCCGCTTATCGACGGCGGTGTTTTCGTGAACAACCCAAGTTTATGCGCCTATTCGGAAGCGCGAGGCTTGAAATTTGACCAGGCCCGCAATAAACCAAAGGCGGCCAATATGGTTATTTTTTCAATAGGCACAGGAGGTACGGATAAAAGTTTTGAATACAAAAAAGCCAAGGATTGGGGCGCCGTGCAATGGATAGTGCCCATCATCGACATTATGATGTCGGGGGTAGCCGAAACTGTTGACTACCAATTGAAACAGATTTACGATGCGGTGGGCAAACCGGATCAATACATTCGCATAAACCCGGAACTGGGAAATGCCAATTCTGATATGGATGATGCCTCGGTAAAAAACCTGAAAGCCCTGAAAGAAGCCGGAGAGCGAAATGCCAAAAACCATGAAAAAGAACTAACCAGGCTGGCCAAGATGCTGATTGCAAATAAGTGACAGGTTTTTTGGCGCTACAATTTTAAGGCAAACGCTTCCCTTTCTTTCAACCCGGCGGGAATAAAACTACCCGCCGGGTTAGGCTTAGTGTTTATTCAAAAAAGCAACCAGCCTGGCCACTGCTTTTCCCCGATGGCTAATCTTGTTTTTCAGTTCGGCTGGCATCTCCGCGAAAGTCCGGGTGTAGCCATCCGGCAGAAAAACAGGGTCGTAGCCAAATCCATTGCCGCCGTGTTTATCTTTGGTAATCGTGCCCTCCAC
>QIDJ01000304.1 GCA_003228395.1 Flammeovirgaceae bacterium | reverse complement strand
CCGTTCGCTGATCCTGTCGGACTTCGCACCTCCTTACCTGTTTCTGAAATTCAACACCCGGATATGGAGATTTCAATACACCAACTTGTTTACCCAGATGCGCGCCGACGCCTTCGGAAAACTAGGCGGTTCTCCTTCGGGCAATGATTTCCCGGTTAAATACTTTGTATTGCATCATTTGAGTGTCAACCTAGGGAAAAACCTTAATATCGGCGTGTTTGAGTCGATCAATTATGGACGGGAAGATTCCACCGGAAACAACAGTTTTGATCTTAATTACCTGAATCCGATTATTTTTTACCGTGCCATCGAACAGCAGAATGGCAGTAAAGACAATGTGGCTCTTGGCATGGATTTCAGGTGGAACATTGCACGGAAGTATTCATTTTACGGCCAGTTGGTACTTGATGAATTCAAACTCAGTGAGATCAAGGCCGGTGACGGATGGTGGGCCAATAAATATGCATTTCAGTTAGGCGGAAAATACATCAACGTGCTGAATATCGCCAACCTTGACCTGTTAATTGAGTATAATTATGCCAGGCCTTACATTTTTTCCCACCGGAGCATCTACACCCTCAACGGCCATTACCTCCAGGAGCTTGCGCATCCCATAGGTGCTAATTTCGGCGAATGGGTAAGCGAAATACGCTTTCAGCCTTTCCAGCGGTTCACGTTCAGCCTGCGCACTTTTATTAATAATTATGGTGAAGATGAAGATAGAAATTCGAATTGGGGTAAAAATATATTTAAAAATAACGAGACCAGGGAGCAGGAATACGGCAACACTACCGGACAGGGTGTGGCTACACGTCTTGCATTCATTGATTTCACAACCACCTACCATTTCAGGCAAAATGTATTTCTTGATATAAAATATGTTTACCGGAATATTGAAAGTGAAATTGACACGTTTGACCGGAACACGGGCTATCTGAGTCTTTCTTTTCGCTGGAATATCCCGCAGCGTCTGCATGAATTTTAACCGGAATACCCTAAATTGCATCCCGGTTTTTATTAATGAAAACATACTTCAGAATTCTTTCATACGGCAGTCCGTGGGGTATATATATACCGCAATATGTTGTATTTACGTTGTTTTATGTTGTATTCAGCGTTGTTAATCTTGTTTTACTCATCCCCCTGCTTGATGTACTTTTCAACCAGGTTGACCAGGAAACATTAGGCGTCGTATCGCAACTGCCGGATTTCAGGCTTGATGTGACCTGGTTCAAAGACCTGTTCAACTATTATTTTCTAAATATCATACGGGAGGAAGGTAAGATCGGCGCATTAAAGTATGTGTGTGTGATCATTGTAATCGCCAGTTTTCTCGCCAACCTGTTTCGCTATCTTGTATCCGTCATACTTGCGTATATCAGAGCGCATGTAATTAAAAACCTTCGCAACGATATATTCGCCAACCTCACCAGGCTTCACCTTGGTTATTTTACCGAAAAACGCAAAGGCGATATTGTTTCGCGGATTACCAACGATGTACAACAGGTAGAGTTTACGGTTGTTGACTCGCTGAAAGTTCTATTGCAGGAACCGTTGTTCATCATCGGGCAGTTTGTGTTGTTATTTGTTATCAGCGCCAAACTGACCGTGTACACGCTACTGATGATCCCGATTTCAGGCCTTATCATTGGCATTATTTCCAAACGGTTAAAGCTCAAGGCTGCTGAAGGCCAGTCGTCGCTGGGCCGGATCACAAACCAGGTTGAAGAGGCGCTTACGGGCATCCGGTTGATTAAAGCATTCACCGCCCGCAATTCGGTTATAAAACGGTTTAAGGAAGAAGTGCGTAGATATGCCGGTATAACGGTATCCATTTCAAAGAAAGCTGACCTTGCCAGCCCTTTTTCAGAATTTACAGGCCTTGCAGTAGTAGCGCTTATTCTCCTGATCGGAGGCATATCGGTGTTGCAGCAGAATGCCTCTCTTTCCGCTAGCGAGTTTATCACTTTTATTATCGTATTTGCACGGATCATGCAACCTGCCAAAGCGGTAGCAAATTCGTATTCCTTTTTACAACGCGGCATTGCATCAGGAGAGCGGATTTTTGAATTGATTGATACAAAATCAGAAATTCAGGATGCCAAGGATGCGGTTCCCGCTCCATTATTCAGCGAAACATTTGAATTAAAAAATATTCATTTTTCGTATGAAAACGAGCCGGTGCTCAAAAACATCAACCTGGTGATACCCAAGGGTAAAACCATCGCTTTGGTTGGACCTTCGGGAGGCGGTAAATCGACGCTGGTGGATCTGATCCCCCGGTTTTATGACCCGCAATCCGGCCAGGTGCTAATGGATGGGGTAGATATCCGGAAATATACGTTGGATTCATTCCGAAAACAGATGGGAATCGTAACACAGGAGTCCATTTTATTTAATGATACGATATTTCATAATATTGCCTTTGGAATAGAAGACCCACAGGAGGAAATAGTTATAAATGCAGCCCGCATTGCCAATGCACATGATTTTATTATGCAAACTCCGGATGGATACCAGACCATTATAGGTGAGCGCGGCACGAAACTTTCGGGAGGGCAGCGGCAGCGGCTGAGCATTGCCCGGGCGATCATGAAAAATCCGCCTATCCTGATTCTTGATGAAGCCACTTCAGCGCTTGATTCGGAATCGGAACGA
>QIDJ01000244.1 GCA_003228395.1 Flammeovirgaceae bacterium | reverse complement strand
CGTCACCCATCGCCTTTTCCAGCGTTCTTATGTTATCCACCAGCATCCTGAATCCCTGCGGCTCCACCGACGCCGCCTGGTCACTGCCCCACATCGACCTGTCAAGCGTGATGTGGCGTTCCATTATACACGCCCCGATAGCGACGGAGGCAAGCGATGTGTAAAGGCCGACTTCATGGCCAGAGTAACCTACCGGAACATCGAATTCTTCCTTCAGTTTCAGGATTCCCCTTAAGTTGAGTTCCTCCGGTTTGGATGGATATGTACTTGTGCAATGCAACAGCGCAAGGTCCTCTTTTCCGAGAATTTCTACGGCGTGTCTTATCATGTCTATATCGCTCATTCCGCTCGAAAGCACGATAGGCCTTCCGTATTTCCTGTGATGTTTTAGCAGTTTGTCGTCCGTCAGGCTGGCCGAGGCTATCTTGTAGTACGGGGGGGAGAACAGTTCGATAAAATCCACCGATGCCTCATCCCAACAGGATGCGATCCAGTCAATCCCTTTTTCCTTGCAGTACTTATCTATTGCTGAATACTCTTCATAGCCGAATTCAAGCCCGCGCTTTAAATCCCCGTTAGTAGACCCGAAAGGATTTTCACGCGGCCTTGCAAGCTCCTCTGGAGAGTAAACAACCTCAACCGTCCGCTTTTGAAACTTCACGGCATCACATCCCGTTTCAACCGCAACATCAATAAGCTTTTTTGCGATATCAAGGTCCCCGTTATGATTTATGCCTACCTCGGCGATTATATAACAGGGATAACCGTCACCGACCGTCTGGTTGTTCAGTTTTACACTTCCTACCATGCTAACCTCCTTTTAAAAATTAACTTAAACATGTTTTGTTTTTTAGATAACATCAATAATTTTTTCCTTTCAACTTCTATGCGCTACTATTTATCGTGCCCGGCTCCCATTTCCTCCGCAAAAAATTCTCCGACAGTAGCCATAAAAAGGATATTCCGAAAATCACATTCATGGCTATTATGTAAGTTGTTATTCGACTCTTGAAAACGAACCTGATTTCATGCTCGCCGGAGGGAATTTCTACACCCTTGAACGTGTGGAACGCTTTTCTTACCGGTACCGGCTTTTTGTCAACCCATGCCTGCCAGTTATTGTCCCACGAGTCCGTATATACGAACAACCCGGGCTCCTTCGCAGAAACAGTCAGGGTTATGCTGTTTGTCTTGTAATCATTCACAACAACAACCGGCTCTTCAATATCATTATTGCCATGAATATTTTTTGCGGATTCCGCATTAAAGCGTCCAAGCGATATATCCGAATAGTCCGGGCTAATATCATCTGAAATAGCAACTCCTTTTTCAATCATGGTGGCCAGCAGGCCGGGGCTCCGCATAAACGCCGCCATATCCTCTTCGCTGTCGGAGGTGTAGGACTTTTTAAAGAAAAAGAATTTTTTTCTCATAACATCCTCATATCCGGGCAGCAGGGTAAACTTGTATGTCTTTTTTAAAATCGGGAAAGATGAAAGTCCAAACTCCCCTGCCAATGTTTTATATGAATTATCTTTTAAGGTTACGTATGAAGAATATTCATCGGATCCGAAATCCGCTTCCGCCTGTTTTTGGAACGCAAGATTTATCGTCTGTATATTATCCGGTCTTTTATACGAAAACTTTAGCCGAGGGTCTGTTTTATGTTTTAACGTCAGCATGTCTGCGTCTTTGTTCATTACCCCGGTCAGCAAGGGTTGATTATTCACGATAGCAAAGAAAATGAGGGTAGAAACAATACCGAACGCCAGCATGGATGCGGCGAAATGCTCCGCCGACAACAGGTTGATCGAAAGCAAAAGAAAAACCATAAACGAAGCGGATATGAAGTAAACAAGATTGTTGTGAATATGAATCGATGTTGTTCCTTCTTTAAAAAAAAGCGGGATTGCGGCAAAGATAACAAGCAATATTGCCCCGTAAAAAAACAAGATATTTTTTACCGTAGGTTTTGGCGGGAAAAAGGACCTGGCTTTATTCAGTAAAAATACGATGACGATTGCACAAACCAACGAAGCCGCCAATACATCCAGAACATCATAGTTTTCGGTTTTATTAATCCACTCCTTGAAATAAAAAAGCAGGCCAAAAGAAGTAAAAATCAGATAGATTACAGCAGTACTAAAAGCCAGAATCATTAACATAGACCTGTTGGTTGCCAGCTTGTGGAATCCAAGTCCAGAGCAGATGACGACTGAAAAAATGAGGAATTGTAAAAAAAAATGGGAATTTCTTATCATGTCAAATAGCGGTAATTCGTACAGGTAATTGACAGGATATATGTTGGCGGAAAGCGCGCAGATTAAAAATCCCGACGAAGCCACCACCCAGGTAAGCCGGTCGAATGAAAAAATGGCGGCAATTACCAAAGGCATTGCAAGGGGCCCGATAAAGTGCCGCAGACTATGCACACTGCTCATATAACCGATGAAAAGTATTTCCCAGAAACGCGGATTGTAAATATCACCAGGGAATCTTTCGAATTTTATTTGATAAGAGAGAGCATAATTACCGGTTAGGCTTACATCCGAAACTCTTGAAATAGGAAGGATTTTCTGTCCGTACTCCAAGTAAATAGCTAATGCGGGAAGCGTAAACAGAAAAAGCAACCCTGCAAGCGCGGCCCAGTGCCAGGGCGGGAT
>QIDJ01000079.1 GCA_003228395.1 Flammeovirgaceae bacterium | reverse complement strand
CCTAGCGATGGAACTTAATAAAATTTCCGAACAGCAACAGGAAATAATTTCTAAATTCAAAATCTCATAATGAAAAAAATCCTGCTGGGCGATGAACTTCTGATAATCTTCTCCCGTATAGGCAGCCATACTTTCGGGGTGGATATCAACCATGTGGTCTCGATTATTGAACCGTCGCAAACGCGGGTTGTGCCTCTAGCGCCGACTCATATCAACACCATACTGAATTCCCACGGTAAGATAATCACGGTATTCGATATATACGAATATCTTGAATATACGGCAAAAGTCGAAAACGCCGAGCCCAAAATCATTTATTTAAAAAGCTCCGAACAGCATATCGGACTTCTTGTCGACAAAGTCGACGGTATAGATTACATCACCCCCTCATGCGTTGAACCTTGCCCGGCTAATGGCGCCGGAAAATCCGAAGCGGATTTTTGCAAGGAAATATTCCTGGTGGATGAAAATTCGGCAGGGATATACTGGCTGGATACGGCAAAAATAGAAGGGTTTATCAGGGACATGAAGTTCTCATCGGTTAATGGTTGACATATGGATGATCTGAAAGACATTAAAAGGATTATCAAGGCGTTTGCGTTGGCCTCGCAACAGGTTGTTTCGCAAATGACCGACTGCAAGATAGAGATCGGCAAGGCATATGAGAAAAAAAACACTCAGCCATCATACAATTTCTCATTCACCATCGGTGTTACCGGCGGATATGAAGGCGCGGTAACCATGAGCCTTCAGGAAGAGACGGCCTTTTTCTTGGCATCGGCCATGCTGGGCAACAAGCCTATAGGAAAATTCGACGAATTGGCGGAAAGCGCCATACGCGAACTCTCCAATACGATCGTGGCTCTAGCTTTTACCAAACTTGAGGATGGCGGCGACCAGGCGGTAGATATTACGCCACCGGTTTTTATAAAGGGCGACAATACTTCTTCCGCCGTTTCAAACGCAAACAGGACTCTTGTAACAACACTTGACACGCCCAAGGGCGTTATAGAATTTAACATTTCGTTATCAAAAGACAGCGACTAAACGAACCGTCGGCCGCATTGAATTTTTACTTGAGGATTGGGAATGGGACAGGACGACAAAGAAACAATCTTGATAGTTGATGACACGCAGTTCATGCGGAAAATGCTGAGGGATATTTTTGAAAAACACGGTTTCAAGATTGTGGGAGAAGCCTCAAACGGCAAGGAGGCCGTGAAATTGTACGAGGAGTTGTCGCCGAACCTTACCACGATGGATATCTCAATGCCGGAAATGGACGGTATTGAGGCGTTGAAGGCTATAATGAAAATCGATCCCGAGGCACAGGTGCTGATGGTTAGCGCGATGGGCTTCCAGAGCAAGGTACTTGAAGCGGTTAAAGCCGGCGCAAAAAATTTCATCGTTAAACCTCTCGATGAGGAAAAGGTTATCGAGGTTGTAAACAGGATATTGAAGAAATAATTTGATTTCGCCCGACTATGCTCTCTTTCATAGAGGAATTTATCCATGTTTCACTTCAAGGCGATGACGTCTATATCAAGATAAGCAAACCCTGGATGGATGCCGGACTGCCCTCCTACGGCAAGTTGACCGGGTTTATCCGCGAGGTATAAAGGAAAGATTGTATGGATGACATGTCCCAATACCTGGATATGTTCATAGAGGAAGCCAACGAGTTGTTCAACAGGATGAACGACAGCCTCACGGCGTTGGAAAAAAGCGGCGATAGCAGGGACGCGATCGATGCGCTGTTCCGCTATTTTCATTCCATTAAAGGGATGGCGGCTTCACTGAATTTCCGCGACATCCAGATTGTCAGCCACAAGCTTGAGGATTTGCTGCATGAACTGCGTAGCGAAACAATGGGTTTTTCCGAGGAAATCGCCAACATCCTGTACGACGGAATAAGAACGCTTGAAAAAATGCTACGGGTTATCGAGGAAGGCAAGGATGAAAAAATCGAGTACGAAACTCTGGTAGAACGGATATCGGTCGTGATGATGGCTGTAAGGGCCGCCGTTCCCGTTCCTGCGCCTCCCGTGAAAAAAACGCTACCGGTTACGTTGGCCCAGTCCGACTTTGTTGAACTTGCCCGGGAAAGCAAGTCGATCTTACATATCGAATTGACTATTTCATCCGACAGCGTAAGCCCGCCGGCACGCGTGTATTTGATAACGGAGATGCTAAAGGAAAAAAGCGCCATGTTAAAAACCTTTCCCGCTCAGTACGATATCGAGGAATGGGATTTCAGCAAGCCTTTCAAAATATATCTTGCCACTGCTCTAAACAAGTCGGAAATCGAGGATGTTATTAAATCATCCATTGAGATTGAAAAGTTCAGCGTCAACGAAATAGAGCTGCAACCCGCCGCGAGGGAATATGATTCAAAAAAGTTATATGCAAGGGAAAGTGAAGAGGACGACGACAAGCAGACTATTCCCAAATATCGTAAACCCGGTGCGGTAAAAGTCGACACGCCGGTGCTGGACAGCTTTATCGACATCGTCGGGGAGATGTTTATACAGGAAAACCAGCTTCTTGATATTGCAAAGTTGTTGAAAGCGCCAAAAATGATCGAGAGCATTAACGGGTTGGAGAAACTCGTGCGTAAACTTTATAAAGAGGTAATGGCGCTGCGCCTCGTGCCGATTACGCTCCT
>QIDJ01000024.1 GCA_003228395.1 Flammeovirgaceae bacterium | reverse complement strand
AAGATACTATTCTCATACGAATTAGGTCAAAGATTATTTTATAAAATTTCGATTCGCAAAAACAAAACCGGACAAAATTTTCGTTTTAGAAATTTGCATATTGAACATACCGGGAAAAGGTGTAATGCAGCTATATGAAAGGGCATGGTCATTTTTTATATGCACATTTAATCAGTAAATTACCGTTTATAATTATAATCCTTTACAACACCCATTCTATGGTCTAAAATTATTCATTAATCATAAATTAGTCATATCCATTAAACCATTTAACCCCTAAGCCTATGAACCGAGCCTTAAATCGTATGCTTACTTTTGCCCTGATATTTATTACAACTATTGCTGCAAGCCAAAAGAATAAAGCCATCACCGATGGTAAAAGCAGGCTGACAGGATTTGAATTACATAAAACGATGAAAACCGGCTCTGCCTATATAGACCTGGACTGGCAGTTTATCGGCCCGGCTAATGTGAGCGGCCGGGTTACTGATGTTGCAGTAGTATCGCCAAAAGGCAAAAGCTATACCATTTATGCGGCGACAGCTTCAGGGGGTGTGTGGAAAACCGAAAATGAGGGTACTACCTGGATACCGATATTTGACCAGGAAGCATCCACAAGTATCGGCGATATCGCTATTACCTCTTCCGATCCGGATTTAATTTGGGTAGGAACAGGAGAAGCCAATATTTTTCGTAGTTCCATGTCAGGATCAGGCGTTTATAAGTCCCTGGACGGGGGTAATACCTGGGCCCATATGGGCCTTGCGAATACCAGTACCATTGCCCGCATTATTATACACCCGGATGATCCGGATGTGGTGTATGTTGCTGCATCAGGCCGTGAATGGACCAGGAATAAAGCGCGAGGAATATTTAAAACTACGGACGGCGGTCTTACATGGAAGAAGGTATTGTACATCAACGACCTGACAGGTGGAATTGACATTGTAATGGATCCGGAGGATCCTAACACGTTGTATGCCGCTATGTGGCAGCGGATACGCGACAAGTGGAATGACCCGAGAAACAAGGACACCTACTCTGATTCAGGAATATATAAAACCACCGACAGTGGAAATAAATGGATTCCTGTAAATAACGGATTACCGATGCCAAAATATCGGGGTCGTATCGGTATTGATATTGCACAGACTAATCCAAATGTATTGTATGCTTTTGTTGATAATTATGAATTTTCACGTGAATTTGAAGCAGGCGAACTTGATTCGTACGGCAGACCCAAAGGAGGTGTTATCAAAGGGGCTACCGTGTATCGTACGGATGATAAAGGAATATCCTGGCTACAGGTAAGCGGTAAAACCGCTGAAATGAAAGCGTATATGGAAAAGCTATCAGCCACTTATGGCTGGGTGTTTGGCCAGATACGCGTCGATCCTACTGATGAAAACACCATATATGTGATGGGGCTTGGTCTAAATGTATCCACCGATGGGGGCAAGACCTTCAAACTCCTGCGTGGCATGCATGGCGACCACCATGGTCTTTGGATAGATCCGGATAACGCCAATTACCTGGTAAATGCGAATGACGGCGGATTATATGTTTCGTATGATAAAGGAATAAACTGGAGAAATTTTCAAAATCTGATTCCTGTCGTCCAGTTTTTTAATATCGGATACGACATGGATATCCCTTTTCACGTCTATGGCTCAATACAGGACCATGGCAGCCGCAGAGGTATTGTTGACCTTAGCCGGGGGAGGGATAAAATTCCTGCAGTTAATTTTGACGGCGCTCCGGGAGGAGAAGGAAGCAGCCATGCTATTGACCCAACAAATCCGAAAATAGTGTACTCTGCCGGATTTTACGGACATTTATACCGCACCGATCTTTCGAAAGGACTAAGAAAAGGGAGCAAGTACATTCTGCCAAGGCAATTTCCTGATGAGCCAAAGCTGCGCGGACAGTGGGTAGCGCCTTTTATTATTTCTCCGCATGATCCGAATACCCTTTATCACGGCATGCAATATGTGTTTCGATCTGTTAACAGAGGAGATACATGGGAGCGGATAAGCCCTGATCTTTCGTATAACAGCCCGCAGAAAATGGGAGACATACCATATCAGACAGTGTTTGCCCTGTCTGAATCGCCCCTTAAATTTGGATTGATCTATGCAGGCACCGATGACGCCCGGCTGCATGTAACAAAAAACGGAGGTAAAAGCTGGAGCGAAATTGTGAAAGGAATTACTCCGGACAGGTGGATTTCACGCGTGGAAGCATCAGGACACGAAATGGGTACCGTATATATGTGCCAGAATGGCAAACGCAACGATGATTATGCACCATATATCTGGAAGTCAACTGATTTTGGAAATACCTGGGAGGATATTTCCGCTAATATTCCATTGGGCCCGGTGAATGTAATTCGTGAGGACCCGATTGATAAAAATATCCTGTATGTTGGCACTGACATTGGAGTATATGTGTCAAAAGATCAGGGAGAAAGCTGGTCGGTTCTGGGTGATCTGCCGTCAACGTTTGTTCACGACCTGATCATTCATCCCAGGGATAATATAATTGTACTCGCCACACATGGCAGGGGAATGTGGGCAATGGATGCAAACCTGGTAAATGGAGGTCGTGAAGACGTAAGAAATCGGTAAAAGGCAGTTAAGTTGTTCGAAAATTGCTGAAAATAAATC
>QIDJ01000028.1 GCA_003228395.1 Flammeovirgaceae bacterium | reverse complement strand
GATGCGGTGATTAACCGGTTTGTGTTTGAAGCAAACTTCTTCAACCGGATAGCCATCCAGGGCGACGGCAAACAAACGCGGGCATTTATCCATATCGATACGGCAAGCCGGGTTCTTTCAGAACTTGCTGTTGCCGGTATTCCATCCGGTCTGTATAATCTGGTGGAAGCAAACTATATGATCCTGGACATTCTCGATGCGTTGAAGGAGGTTAAGCCGGAGATGGAATTTTTGTTTGTGGACCAGCATATGACCTTAAGGTCCATGAAAGTTGATCCGGAGGTAAAACTGCGCGAATTTGTGGCCTTTCCTGACCGGGAAACACTACAGGATCAGTTGCGGGTTTTTTTAAAGCATTTTTCTTTTTAGGGGAGGTTCGAACGGACGCTCGAACCAGAAGTTCTTACCGGTATAGTTCTTACCGGTATAGTTGTTCCCACTCCCACTGGTCGAAGCGTCCGCTTCGACCTAAATGTGAATTAGAAGTTCAACATTGGATGAATGAAACATTATGGAACCAGAAGCCGGATTGAGATTACTCAAAGTCAACGCTGGAAGACTCGCCAGCAAACTTCACAGGTCCGGAAGTAACTTCCGAACCAGTGGTTGTAGGGAAATCCCTACCATACTGGTGCAAGTCTTAGCGTGGACCATAATACCGGCCTGACTTGTGTCAATAAAGCCTTTTATTTCAAGTCATAATAAAGTCGTTTCATGTGTGCAACAACTGTTGGGATATTAATTGGAATAGTAAATGTACGCCCATGTGCAATATTGTTTCGCTGGTCATAGTACCGTTTTATCAGATTTTAATCAGGTTTACCCATTTCTGTCAGCAATGCAACCCTGTCCATAAAGTTAATACTGCCTGGGTTTTGTGTTTTCCGATTGTATAGGATTTCCCAGGTACGCTTTAATGACCAACTTGTTAAATTTTTATGTTTGTCGTCAATTAGTCTATTAGATAGTTCTTTGATCATGTCTTCAAGGTGGCTGAACATAAACAAGAAATATGCCTGGTCATTCAATTTTCTTTTTCTTTGGTATTGTTGCTCCTTTTTGTTGTATCCTTTCGATCGTGAGTGAAGTTCAATTTTGGCATAGCTATTGTCGATTTCGGAATAAATTTTACCTAATTCCTCGAATATATTCATAACCGTCTGTTCTTTTCAAAGGATATTTATTAATTCCTTTTTATTAAACGGTTTTCCATTATTTTTTTCTTCTAATTCCATTTCTAACCCTTTTAATAAAGTTAAGTTTTTTTCAATTGCTCTGTACAAAAACTTTAACAGAAAGTTTTACTCTGTAGTTTTGTGATATGAAACCAGAAAAATTAATTAAAAATGCATCTAATGAAAAAATTGTTGTTCAGAGGCCTACTGTAATATCCTGAATATGTCAGAATTTTCTGAGCTATTTTCCGATCTGCGGCCTGTTCTTAAATACTGACTCTCACTGAAACAATCAGATTTCTCCCCGGAGCAGAAATACCGCCCAAATAGGGACGGTAGTGCTTGTCAAAGATATTTTCAAGCGCCGCATTTAACTGAATGAGGGCAGTTGGCTGGTATGAAATATTCAGGTTGAGTGTGGACCACCCGAGTGCGCCGGCATTTGTGTAAAGGTATGTTTTACTTTGTTCGGAAGGGGCGAGGTCTTCAAATGCTTTTGCAGCCTGGTAATCGGCATAAAGCATTACACGCACTTTACTGCCCCTGTATTCCAGGCTTGTTTTGCCAAATGCAGGTGTTGTATGCCGCAACGGTATGTTATCTTCCGTATCAAGGCCGTCCATTACCGTAACCGATGAAAACAACACAATGTGTTCGGACATGTCCATTTTTAATTCAGCGCTCATTCCAGTGATGTACGCTTTTCCTACATTCACAAGCGCTTCCACTTTGCTTAGCGTGCCGTCATAAAGGATCGAATCCTGTCCGTTTACTGTAAAATCCCTGCGTACCATCGCGTTCGTCAGCCTTGTATAGAAACCTGTAAGCCCTGCTTTTAAAAATCCGGGAACTGTTTTTGTTATTCGTATTTCGCCGTTCCAGACATATTCGGGTGCCAGGCCGGGGTTGGGCACTACCACATTTCCAGGCGCCGAATCAAACACCTTGCCAATGTCATCTACATTGGGTGCACGAAACCCGGACCCTGCAAGAAAGTCAAACTTCCAGTTAGATGTGGTATTATAAACTAAGCTGACATTGCCGGTAATCGCACCTGTATTAAGTACGATTTCACTGAATGGAAAATTGTAAAAGGTGTTATCAAATACAGATTCAAGAAACAGATGGCTGTATCTGGCCCCGGCGGAAAAAAGCGCCTTATCATTCAATTTGTTTTTGTAATTAATGTAGGCTGCAAAATTGGTTAAGGTGCTCCCTCCGTCAGGATATCGCGTACCGGCAATGCTTGTCTGGCCTGTTTCGATATTTTGATTTGTGGCTTCGGATATTACATCATTATACACCGCTTCTACACCATAGATTAGCCGGTGATGCTCATTCAGGTCTTTTTCCATATCCGCATTCAGTGTCCACACGTTTACATTTTCTGTTCGTGTTCGTTCGTTCACATTTTGAAATTTTCTATCTATTCGGCTTTCTTCAAACCGCTGGTTCGCAAGCACAATCCTAAAATCGTTGTACAGTCCGGTTGGCCTGTAAAAATCAAATTTCAGGGCATTCATCATCCATTTCTGGGGTCCGTAATTCCACTCGGCCGATACAGGAATACCGTCATCAAAAACAGTAAGCCTGTCGTAGCGCGGTATGTCGGATGTGGTACTGTAATAGAAATCATAGGTAATATCATAAAAATCTGACGGGCGAAGTTTAATTCGCTGAATGGTGTTGAATGCATTGAAACCTGAAAACACCTGCAGATTCTCGTCGTTATTTTTCACCACGATATCTTCACCGTCACGCTGGATCACATATTCAGTACGTTTTCCGTAATCTGGAAATTCAGGAGTCCGTTTACCGCCTGTTTTTAAATGATCAAAATTGCTGTACGTGAACGAAGAAAGCCAACTGAGTTTACGGCCTCCCAGATTCACGTGTATGTGGCCT
>QIDJ01000161.1 GCA_003228395.1 Flammeovirgaceae bacterium | reverse complement strand
ATGATCCGGCGCATAATATTGATGGCTGCATCATGGCCGTCGAACAGGCTGGCAGCAGTTACAATGCGTATCTTATGCTTGGGTTTATAGGGCGAAACGGTTTTTGGCATATACGGTTTTGTAAATGTATGGTACGGTGCTCAAAATTACGAAACCTTTGTTATAAAAATAGCAGTAATTCCGGATCAGGGACTTGCATTCTACGAGTGCAAGAAACCCGGTATTATTTACTGCAGTGCGTCATTCAACCGTTTTAGCTCATTCCGGTTTATCTTTAAATAAATGCTGCTGCGTATATCTTTTTTTTCACGGGTAGTCAGTCGCCAGCTTAGCGAGGCACGTTCGATATCCTTTGGGTCACCGGTAAGGCTTTGGGGGATGTACTGAAGATCAATGCGTGTGATTTTGCCGTTATACCAGTTTTTCGCAAATATGATCTTATCGTTATTGTTTATTTCCTGCAGGTTTTCAAAATTTATATAAATATTACTGATCGGATTGGAGAATTTTTCGAATAGCGATTTGGTGCCACGGATGGCAATGGGTTTATTTTTCCCGGAATCACGGATGGAAAGAATAATAATTCCGGAGGTGTTTTGCTCCAGCCAGTCTTTGAAGGCGTGAATGAACCGAAGTGCATCCGATATGCCAAAATTATCGGAAATCCCGGCATCCATAATTTCCATAGGGGGTTTACTCGGCAGGGTAATATTGGGCGTAATATATGGAAATGTGGCATTCATACGCAGTGCACTCAGAAACCGCAATTGTTCACTGCCCTGGTTTTCATAGAATCGAAGGAAATCGATGCCTTCGGGAGTTACCGGAATCGCTTCATTACCTGTGATATTCATATACGATACATTGTGTGGGGAAATAAAAAGTTTCCGTCCGTCGTTAATGATGGTAGGCCCCATGATCAGTAACGGTATGACAGCGTTTTTTTCCGGACTACGGTAGTCGGAGAGCGGTTTATCCAAAATGGATCCGGTGTTTTTATTGATCTGCTCTTCAAATGAATATCCGCGGTCTTTGGAGTATTTATATCCGCCGTATTCAAAGTGTTGAAACTTGACGAACAAGTCGTTGACAAGAAAGCTGAATATCACCGGGTTCAGATTATCCTTTGAAATATTTTCGAGATATACCGGGTCGCCGGGATCAATTTCCTGACCTGCCAAAGCCCTGAGTTTCAGTTCACGGTAATAAGATGCACCGACAATTCCCCCTGATGCTCCGGTAATAAGAATGGAATGTTTAAATAATTTATTACCCGTGGCGCTATCTGCTTTTTGCAATGCCATGAGGGTCCATAGTGAAGCCCGCTGGCCTCCTCCGCTTACACAAAGAAATACTGCCCGGGGTTTTTCATTGTCTTCGAATTTTGATTTCCAGTTTTCAAGGATGACCGTGGTGTTTTTAAGGTCATTTTTCCGTAATTCTTCCCGGTTTTGTTCACGGATAGTCCGGTGGTTGTAAACAGCCGGCGCTGCATTGTAGTCGAGGCCGAAGGCTTTAAATCTGCCCGAAAATAATTCCTGTTTCATAAGAAAATTTACGGATATTAAAATGATAAGCGCTGTAGTGACTGCCCAGTGGCGAAACCAGTAAGCAAAAGCACCGATAAACATCACAATGATGGTGAAAAACAATATAGTGGTTGCCGCTGCCGGAAGCTGGAAGTATTTCATGTCCCTGAAAACACCCAAAAACAGCAGGAGCAGAAAGACCAGCAGTTCAAATATGACAAGATTCAGATGGTTTTGATCAAAAACCTTTGTAATGGAATCGGTACGGTAAATTGTATCGGATGGGACTGATAAAATTTTCAGATTCAGGTCGATGTAATTGTCAACCCGGATTTCCCGCTTTTTGGCTATCTGCATTTTTTCCATTACCGTGGCCCTGGTTACGCGCAGTTTCTGTTTTAATTTTTCATTGAAGCTGTCGGCAACAAATTTGAATATATCCTTATTGGTAAGCCGGAAATACATAAACATCGCCAGTGTCATGGCCACATACCCGGAAAGCAGGCCTGCCAGGTACCTTAGTATCTGAGCAGTTGTGGCAAACTCGTTATATTTTTGAAATTTTATAATCTGAATAATATATACCACAAGAAAGATCAACGGAATCAGAGAATTATTGAGGCTGAATCGTGAAAATGGCTTTGACAAGGCTCCTAAGAATGTAAACCTGTGGCCGTCGATGATATATGCCGTAATATGGAAGGCTATGCTAAAGCCTGCAATTACGAAGCCCATGATAAAAAAGCTGACGAATGAAACATTATCCAGGTATTCCGGATCAAGATACAAAAAGGGGATACCCAGATAACGGCCAAAATTTTCAGTTATAACCAGAAACAAAATAAACCAGCAAAATAAAAGTAGGTGGTTGCGTTTCAGATGATTCATAAACAACTGAACAGGGAAGGAGTAGTAAACAGATGTTAAAAAATTTTGATTTTTGTACTTCTGAGCCATTGTAAAACGTTTTTACACTTCCCTTAAACTACCTTTATACAATTCAAACTCCAGCAGCCGGCAATCAATTTTTCCGTTATAAAATTCGGTACGCCGGGTAGTCTTCAACCCGATCGATTTTGCCAGCTCCGGATTGCCTGAAAAAACATATCCCCTATAACCAGAACACTTTTTTTTGAAAAAATCT
>QIDJ01000283.1 GCA_003228395.1 Flammeovirgaceae bacterium | reverse complement strand
ATGCTTGAGGCTGCCCGTGGCAAAAGGAAATAACCTCCGATCTCTTTAATACCCGGACATAAATCATTCCTTTATTAACGGTATATTCTTGTATCTTTACCGAAATTTTTCTTGTATGAATACGGAACGATATACGGTTACTGCAGCATTGCCTTATGCCAACGGCCCCATCCATATCGGACACCTTGCCGGAGTGTATGTGCCTGCGGATATTTATGTACGGTATCTGAGAAGTAAGGGCAGGGATGTGGTGTTTGTTTCCGGTTCAGATGAACATGGCGTGCCCATCACCATCAAAGCAAAGAAGGAAGGAGTAACACCACAGTATATTGTTGACAAGTACCATGCACAAATTAAGAAATCATTCGCCGATTTTGGAATAAGCTTTGATCTTTACAGCAGGACCTCCAATAAGGTGCATCATGATACGGCATCCGAATTTTTCACGGTGCTCAACGATAAGGGTGTTTTAGAAGTAAAAACAACGGATCAGTATTATGATGAAAAAGCCGGCCAGTTTCTTGCTGACAGGTATATCATAGGCGGTTGCCCGAATTGCGGATATACCGAAGCCTATGGTGATCAATGTGAATCATGCGGCACTTCCCTGAGCCCATCGGAATTGATAAACCCGCGTTCTGCACTGAGCGGCGATAAACCAGTACGAAAAAAAACAAAACATTGGTATCTGCCACTCAACCGGTATGAAACATGGCTGAAGGAGTGGATCATTGACGGGCACAAAAAAGACTGGAAAACAAATGTGTACGGGCAATGCAAATCATGGATAGACCAGGGACTGAATGCCCGGGCGGTTACCCGCGACCTGGACTGGGGCGTGCCTGTTCCTGTAGTTGACGGCCAGGGCAAAGTGCTGTATGTGTGGTTTGATGCGCCGATCGGATATATATCCGCCACCAGGGAATGGGCAGCTCAGACAGGAAATGACTGGGAAAAGTACTGGAAGGATCCCGGTACGAAACTGGTGCATTTTATAGGTAAGGATAATATTGTGTTCCATTGCATTATATTTCCTGCTATGTTAAAATCGCATGGGGAGTATGTGCTTCCGGACAATGTGCCGGCCAACGAATTTCTGAATCTTGAAAATAACAAGGTATCTACTTCAAAAAACTGGGCTGTATGGCTGCACGAATACCTTGAAGATTTTCCCGGCAAACAGGATGTACTGCGGTATGTACTTTGCGTAAATGCTCCGGAAACCAAAGACAATGATTTTACATGGAAAGATTTTCAGGCAAGAAACAATAATGAGCTTGTTGCCATTCTGGGGAATTTTATCAACAGGGTTGTCGTACTTACACACAAATTTTTTAATGGCGTAATTCCGGAACGGGGAGCATTGACAGCGTTTGATAATAAGTTGATTCAAAGAATAGCAGATTTCCCGGATGTGTTGAGCCTGAATTTTGAAAATTTTAAGTTCCGGGAAGCGTTAAATACATTTATGGATATTTCAAGGCTTGGGAATAAATACCTGGCCGATACGGAACCCTGGAAACTGATTAAAGAAGACCGGGAACGTGTAGGTACCATTCTAAACCTTTCGCTTCAGGTAGCGGCAAATCTTGCCATAATGGGTGAGCCATTTTTACCTTTCACGGTTGAAAAGATAAATAACATACTCGGTTTGGATAAAAAGCAGTGGAATAGCGCAGGAAGCATTGATTTGATCGGAACGGGGCATCAGATAAACGAACCTACGCTGTTGTTTGAGAAAATTGAAGATAAAGCCATCGAATTTCAGATAAATAAACTTAATGCTACTAAAACAGATACAAAGTTGGGAAATAAGGTTAACGACGAAATTAAACCGGTGAAAGACACCATTTTGTATGAAGATTTTTCAAAGCTGGATTTGCGGATAGGAACTATTATTGGAGCAGAAAAAGTTGAAAAATCCAATAAGCTTCTTAAATTAAAGATCGATACCGGCATGGATCGGCGAACGGTAGTGAGCGGGATTGCCAAAGATTATTCTCCGGGAGAAATTGTAGGTATGAAAGT
The DNA here is from genome assembly GCA_003228395.1 of Flammeovirgaceae bacterium. Taxonomy (GTDB): domain Bacteria; phylum Bacteroidota; class Bacteroidia; order Cytophagales; family Cyclobacteriaceae; genus SZUA-230. The sequence goes on along the minus strand of QIDJ01000283.1, from coordinate 651 downwards.
AAGCATTCTGATTAACCTTGCACCGAAAAAGATCATGGGTATTGAATCGCAGGGGATGATCCTGATGGGCGAGGGTGATGATGGTAAACTTGCTTTTCTTTTACCGGATAAAGAAATTGTTAATGGCAGTGTAATCAGTTAAGCGATGTCGGAAAACTTACAAATAGGTTTCAATCTGATGATTATAGGAATGACTGTTGTCTTTTTTATACTCTTTCTTGTTTTTGCAGGGGGCAATCTACTCATTCGGGTTGTAAACAGGTTTTATCCGGAAATAACCGGAAGCATTAAATTTGAACCAAAATCCGGGAATGATAAACTTGCAGCCATTATTGCTGCGGTAGATATCGTTACATCCGGAAAAGGAAAGATAGAAGGAATAAAAAAAGTAGATTAACAAAATATAACAAGAAGAATTATGGGTCGTGAAATTAAATTTTGTTTACTGTACCGCGATATGTGGCAATCGTCGGGCAAATATGTTCCCCGTGTGGATCAATTGAATAGGGTAGCTCCTCCAATTGTCGATATGGGCTGCTTCTCAAGGGTTGAAACCAACGGAGGAGGCTTTGAACAGATTAATCTGCTGTTTGGTGAAAATCCGAATAAGGCGGTAAGAGAATGGACACAGCCTTTCAATGATGCGGGTAT
>QIDJ01000076.1 GCA_003228395.1 Flammeovirgaceae bacterium | reverse complement strand
CGCTGCTTTTCCTCTGTCCAGGGGCGGTATATCCGGTAGGCACGGGAATGGAAAGTGTCGTAGGTAAGCTCATTTTTTACAAACAGTATAATGAGTATGGCGCAGGCTATGCCCAGTGAGAGACCGAAAATATTGATAAATGAAATAAATTTTGAACGGAGAAGGCTTCTTATAGCAATTTTTATATAATTGATAAACATATTTCAGCTATGTGAAGTTTTAATACGATTTGTATGCTAAAACGAAAAAATGGGTAAAAGAGTTATCCGCCTGCAAGTTAAGCCTGGTTGGCACCAATAACTACTCCCTGGCAACCAACATAGGCCATATCCGAGCGTCCCAGGCGCACCCCTGCCAATATCTTTCCCGGATTATTTTTTCCAGTCTTTTATGATGATCCGGTCCCGGTACAGTGATACCTCCAATTTTTGGTGTGCCCTCCATTTGAGTTTCCTGACGTATTCAATCGGGATTGTAATGGCATAACTTTTCCCTGCAGATACTTTGGTCAGGCTGCGGATACTTCTTTCTTCCAGTCTTCTTCTGGGCATAACTTTATATTTTAATAACGTTATAAATAACGGCATTAATAACGTTATTTCCTCATAACAGGTATAATATTCAAAGAGGGGTACTCATTTCAGGGGGATTACAACTACCGCCTGCCTGACATATTGAAATGAAGCGGGCTTAACCCGTCGTGCTCCTTCGTCGTAGCGCCTACAGCCTTAGGCCTCTGGGGACTGTGGGGATTCGTGCGGCATGGACAGAGCGGGAACAGGCCTCCTGGGACTACACAAACTTCGCTTTACCTGCTTGCCCGACGAAGCGAAGCGTAGGCGGGTGTGGTGGGTAGCCCCTTGTGTTGGCAACCGGGGCAGGCTTGTGCGGCAGGTGTGGGCATTGGGGCGGACTGGTGGGTGGGCTTATTTGTTTTTACCAATCCTTTGAGGATTCATTTTGGTTGGGAAAAAGTCTGTTAAATGTAAGGAAGGACACTTTCGTGGTAACGGATCTTGGCAGGCTGGGCAATTACTATTTTGTATATTTTTTCTTCAGCCATTGCCTGTTCTCTTTTCTAAATTCATCCATTGATAAAACGTCTCCCTTGTCTATGGCTTTCAATGATTTCTCAGCCCTTGATTCCATTTCTGCCTGTATAATCAGCTTTTCCATTCTCTGCAAAGTAGATGCTTCCTGTACTCTCATCAAACGGTCGATAAGACCTAATTTTATTGTTTCTGTTCTCATGATATTTTTCTTTAGAAAGACCTTCTGTAAAACTAATGATTACTTCATACTTGCTCTCTTCCTGGCTTTCCAATTTTCAAAGTCTGAGTTAAAGTGTTTCAAAGTTTTTACTTTGCCCGATGCTATGGCCTGTTCAGATGCATCAGCCCTGCGATTTATTTCATCTGTCGTCAGTAGGTCTTTTATGTAAGCCAAAACCTTCTCTTGTTGATGAAATTCTAACTTCAACAACTGGCTAAGCAATTCTTTGTCGATAACTTTTTCCATTATTAAGCCTGTATTTGTCTGTAAAGTTAACGATTTCTTCAATATATTTTGTTTCGTTATCCCAACGGACTACTTCGCTAATCTACTCCGCTAAAGCTTCGTTGATCGATGAGCTTCGTAGTCCAAGGGATGGAACTGCTGAACTTCTTCTTTCAGCCCTTCCATTTCATTCTGCAAATAACTTTCGGTGCTGCTGACATACCGGTGAAGCCCTGTCTGTACCGGGCATACCTCAGATTATTCATCTTTAGCCATTTGGTGATCACCGAAGTCCGGGTTAGGCGAACCTTCCAAAGTAGCAGCTCCCGCAAAATCAAACTGATCATGGATAAACTGTGCCACTTCGGTTGAGGCGCCCGCCGGGGTAAAGGCCGAGCTGGTCAGATGAAGGTCCCGGGGTCTGAAGTATCACCACTTCTGCGAAAGTGGAGGGTGTGGGAGGTCGTAGGATTGCTGTGCTTAACCTACGACCAGAGTGCTGGGTACAAAGGCAACCAACATACGCCATATCCGAGCGCCATAGGCTCATCATATCAATAGCTTTCCCGGATTATTTTTTCCAGTCTTTTATAATGATCCGGTCTGGCATGCGTATGTCCGATCGTATAAGTACCGGTGTATCAAAACAAAAAACCACCGGAACTCCTGATTCCGGTGGCTGATCTTTTGCAAATGAAAATTTAGCTATCCCGTACGGGTGTATAATTCATTTTCTTGTTTCGTCCACTCACCGGCTTCTTTTTTCAGCATTTCTTCCTTGTCATTCCAGTCCATGCCCGGCATGTTGATCAGGCCGGCCATCCGGGCTTCGGATGCGCGTATCACATGATTTTTCTTGAAAAGGATTTTATCGCTGATCATAACTATCACTACACCCAGTACGATCCACATGGCAAGAACGGCTGACCCGATACCGCCATGATACTCGGCGTATGAAGTTACAAACATGCGGTGAATGAGGCTGCTCAGAAAATACCCGAACGGAATTCCCGTTAAATAGGAGGGATAATAATTTTTCGGGAAAAGCAGAAAAATACCGAAAATAGCAATCAGCGGCGCCCATAGTTCGCCGCACAACCAGAACCAGTAATACAATGTTTCAAAATACCAGCCTTCTCCTGTTTCAGAAATGTATTTACTCTCAATAAAATTTGGTATGGTTATCAGGTT
>QIDJ01000163.1 GCA_003228395.1 Flammeovirgaceae bacterium | reverse complement strand
GAAAACCGGCGAATTATTTTTGTGCCTGATTAATTTAAAAATTTGAAATCATGAACGCTAAGCATTTAACAACCCGGGAATTTAGGGATAAGATTTTCGATTATACGAAGTCGAAAGAGTGGAAATTCAGTGGTGATAAACCAGCCATTATCGATTTTTATGCAGATTGGTGCGGCCCCTGCAAAATGCTCTCTCCGTTGCTGGAAGAGCTGGCAGGCGAATACAATGGAAAAGTAGATATTTTCAAAGTAAATACTGAAAAAGAGATGGAATTGTCTCAGGTATTCGGCATCCGGAGTATCCCAAGCATCCTGTTTATTCCAAAAGAAGGCCAGCCCATGATGCAGGCCGGATTACTTCCTAAAAATGTATTACAGGATATCATCGAAAAAGACCTTTTAAAAGAAAAGAAAAAAAACGCTCTTGCCGTCGATAACTAATCAAGGAAAGAGTTGTTTTTGATAGCCGGAAAGGTCCCTGCAATTGCGGGGATCTTTTTTTTACCCTTTTGGTCGGTAAGAATCAGCAGGTATGAATTTGAAATAAAAAAAACCCTGAGTTGTTTAAAAAATGCCGTTATTAATGCTTTTATTCTTCATTTCACAGTAATACTTTACCACTGCCTGATATGATTAGTAAGCGCCACAATAACCTCTGGCGCGAGTCTTAGGGCATTGCCGATAGCTATCGGCATGCGGGCCAGCGAGACTCGTGCCCTGCTCAGACCTGAATTCACCAGTCTTCATCCGCTATTTTATCTATCCTCGCCCGAACATCAGCTTTATAGGCCTCACCTTCTTCAACAATCTCTTTAAATTCTTCATCCTCCCAAAGGCTTTCGAAAATGGGATGAATACGGATAAGGTCCAGCCACCCGGAAGGCCTGAAACGGGTTTCTATCCAATGCGTTTCTTCGGCATAATTTCTCAACACCTCCAGGGCATCGTCTTTCCGGCCAAGAAAGGCATACACTCCAGCCAGCGCCGGGTCCGGGTGTTCAAATCCGGAGGCCCAATCAATATACGAGTTAAACCTTTCCATCGCTTTCGTGGTTTCTCCTGCCTTAAAATAAATGAATCCTTCCATCCAATGGCCGCTTGGATGAGGCGTTTTGTCTATCCCCCATGCATTTAAAAGGTCCTGAAGGGTTTGGTAAGCGCCATTGTAGTCCTGCATGATACTCTGAAGCGTCATTTGCTGAAAAACATACAATCCGCCAAACTCGGTAAAAAACTGATCAAGCCGTTCAAGGGTATCCGCGTAAAGCCGGGCCTTTTCGAAGTTGCCATGGTTTTGGTAAAGCCGCTCCAAAGCCAGGCAGGTCTCAAAAGCATCTTTTCGTGCATTCCTCGATCGCAAGAGGAATTTTTCGGCACGTTCATAATCACCGATATTGCGGTAAAGCTGGCCGATTTCATACAAGCGCCGATACCAAAATACAACTCCCCTTGCCATTTTTTCCGAGCGCAATAAATCGCCCATCGCCCCAATCGGATCACTCAATTTGATGCGAATCGTCCCTCTTGTCCATATATTCATTTCAATCCCCGGGTTAAGGTCTATCGCTTTATCTATATGGTATAACGCATTTTCATACGTCCCCTTTGGATAACCTAACTCTTCAAAAGCCCAAAGGGCATGCGCTTCAGCAAGCGTGGAGTCAAGAGAAAGGGCTTTTTTGCAATAATAAATCAGGCTATCCCCCAGTTGATATCGATGTGCCTTCATTTTCTCCCGGGCATCAATAACTTCTGCTTTCCCATAATAAGCCAAAGCAAATTCCGGGTCGATTTGCATAGCAAGACTGAACAGACTATCTGCTTTCGTTATTGACACCGTATCTTCCCAATGGCTAATCGCCACTGACAATATATATCCCATACCCAGCGTATATAACCTGTAAGCTTCAGGATCGTAATCAGGTATTTTTTTTATTCTTTCCATTTCACCAGGGGTGATCAGGATCCGTAATTGATCAATAACAGCAGTGGCAATCTCACTTTGAACGGTAATAATGTTTTCCCAGTTTTTGGTAAAAGTCTCAGACCATATCGTACTGCCATCAGCGGTGTTTGTTAGGTTAACTATCAGTTTAACTTGATCCTCGTCTCCCTGAAAACTTGCTTCGAGTATATATTTAACAGCAAGTTCTTTACCCAATATGCCGGCCTCCAGCACATTATCACGATAGCGCTCTTTTAACCTGGAAGAACTTACCCTAAGATCACTTATTTTGGTAAGATGACTATAGATTTCCTGCCTGAGCCCATCAGCAATATAACGCATGTTCGGATCAGGACTCAGGTTTTTAAAAGGCATAATGGCAATTGATCTTTCAACATCTTTTGTTACCGTAGTATTCCAGAATTTATCATAAAGAAAGTAAGCAGAGAAAAGTGCCAGGACCACTGCCAATGCGGGTACCAGCGGGAGCTTCTTCAGGGGTGACTTCCTGCGGCCCGGAATGGGTTCAGGGATTTGGGCAGCATCCATGTCAAGGGCATAAATACGCACGGGGTCTTTCACATTTTTAAGCTGACTTTCTCCCTGGAACCGGCTGGTGATACCGGTTTGTTTTGCACATTGGCATGCACCGTTTCAGAAACCAGGATTTGCCCGGCTTTACCCGTATCCTGTATCCGGGAAGCGATATTTACCCCATCTCCATATACATCATCGTTTTCCATGATGATCTCAC
>QIDJ01000164.1 GCA_003228395.1 Flammeovirgaceae bacterium | reverse complement strand
AGGAGGCACAAAGGCATGTATAAAACTGATACCCTGATACTTCTTTCTAAGCAAATTTATGATATCCCTGATTTTATCGATTGCTACATATTCAGTAGCCGTGGGAGCCAATAATTCCACACCGCGTCCCTCTCCGCAACCTACTTCGAGTACCTTTCCGTTCACATAGGGTTGTGATAAAAAATAGGCTTTCAGCAATCTTTGATGAATAGGATTATCAGATGAAATCTTGTCAGATGCAATTTCAGTTGTAAAAACTGCCATGGGAGATAAGGATAAAAAGGCAAAAAAGTGTGGCAAAATTAACGTTTTAATTAAGAAATTTGACCGGGAGTTATTATTATTAAATTGTAAAACCCAAAATGTCTTATAAAACACATACGTTTAGCAGGTTTTTGTTTATACTGCTTTGTGCAGTGGCTCACCTTGCATTTTCACAAGGTGAGTTTTTCAGCAAAAACCTGAAACACTATTATGATTTAGATGCTGAAATCAGAATTGCCCATAAAGTCATTAATTTTCAGGGAAAAACGCTCCTTTTCCTGGAATTAACTATCAATCACGATCGTACAAGAATCGAAGATCTTATTGCTACGTATGGATATATCAATAGTTATTCGCAAAATATTATACTGTCAAATGATACCATCTTGCTTAAAAATCACTGGATCAGTAATCAGGGTAATGCGCATTATCTGATTTTCGATCTGGCGAATCCGGAACAAAAAAATTTACTGATCATCAAAATTTTTAATAAACTATCCGGTAATGATTTTTATTTTGATATTCCGGTTGATCCGGAAGCTAAATACACCAACAGCGGTATTATTTTGAAGCTGCCGGGCACACGTCTGCCTTTCTTCCGGAATTACATCAGGCAAAATGAAGCTTTTGAGCTGGTAAATCTTAAAACTGAAGATTCTGTAATTTATGTATTTCGTTATGTAAGCGATTTTGAAATTGCTGATCCACCATTCAGTTCATCAAACAAATCAATTATCAAATCCATTGAGATCGATTCGGCATTTACCATTCATGCCCGCGGCGATACGCTGCAATTATCTGAAAAAGCACTATATTTTGCCCAGTATGATACAACAGGAGTAAACGGCCTGGCTTTCCGGATAGAGGGGAAATATTTTCCCAAAACAGCTTCCTATGATGATCTGATTGCATCGCTGACATATTTTACTACACGATCGGAAATAGAGAAGCTTACAACTGCAAAAGACAAGAAAAAAGCCTTTGATCAGTACTGGATTGAGATTACTAAATCTTCCGACCGGGCAAAGCGTGTTATTCGTGAATATTACCGGAGAATAAGCCTGGCTAATGAACTATTCACCAGCTACAAACAAGGATGGAAAACCGATAAAGGAATGATCTTTGTGATTTATGGCGCCCCTGATGAGGTCCTCAAAGACGGTAACAGGGAAGAATGGATTTATGCCCGCACAAATCAGATGCCACGGATTGATTTCACTTTTGCAAAATCAAGAAGCATTTTTACCAATGATCATTACGTACTGCTAAGGAAAAAAAGCTACCAGCAGATATGGTACAAAGCAATAGATCTCTGGCGTAAAGGGCAGATGGAGTTATGAAATACAAAGGACCCTCATCCGCTGATTTCCTGTATGGTACACGGGCAATTATTGAAGCTATCCGGGCCGGAAAAGAATTTGAAAACATTTTCATGCAGCGGAACCTGCAGAATAACCTTGCCCGCGAAGCGCTTACGCTGATAAAAAAAGCAGGCATCCCGTTCTCGCTTGTTCCTGTAGAAAAATTAAACCGGATAACCCGGAAAAACCACCAGGGCATTGTCGGTTTTATTTCCCGGATCACCTATGCTTCCATCGATCATATTATTACCACAGCTTACGAGTCAGGCCAGGCTCCTTTTATACTCGTGCTTGACAGGATTACAGATGTCCGGAATTTCGGCGCGATTGCCCGAACAGCAGAGTGTGCCGGCATGCACGGGATTGTCATCGCCTCAAAAGGAAACGCCATGATTACCGGTGATGCTGTTAAAACGTCCGCTGGGGCGTTGCACCATATTCCTGTGTGCCGGCATGCGAACCTTAAAAAAGTGATCACTTATTTGAAAGAAAACGGACTCTTTGTACTGGCATGTACCGAAAAATCTGCCAAACCAATTTATGAAATCGATCTTAACAGGCCGCTTGCCATACTTCTTGGCGCTGAAGAAGATGGTATTTCACAGGAATACCTGAAATTATCTGATGATAGAGGGATGATACCGGTACGCGGGAAAATTGAATCGCTTAATGTATCAGTGGCTGCCGGGATCGTGGTGTATGAAGCGCTGAGGCAAAGAAAATAAATCCCTGCTCAATCAAAAAGCCCGGTTTAAAGGTATTCCTGTCCTTTTTTGTTTTTTACATCCTTGACGTACTTTCTGAATTGTTTTTCGTGGTCTTTCTTGCAGATGATAATTGCATTACCGTACTCTGCCACAAGGTATCCTTCAAGTCCCTCAATCACGATCAACTTGTCTTCCGGCCCATTAACTATACAATGAGTGCTGTCATACAACATCGCATTTGCATCCACTACATTTTCGTGTTCATTTTTTTCAGAAATATCTTATAACGAATTCCATGAACCCAGATCTGACCACCCAAACGTGCCCAGCGCGACATATACATTCTTCGCCTTTTCCATTATACCG
>QIDJ01000018.1 GCA_003228395.1 Flammeovirgaceae bacterium | reverse complement strand
GGTACGATTAAGAAGAAAGCCGGATCATTAATGAAGCAGGGAATAAAAGTAGCATTTGAACCAACACCCTGACTTATTTTTAAATCAATCGGTATTACGGTTGTCTTGGTGGAAATGATTAAATGCATAAATGCATGAATGCGTGAATATTATTTATCGATCATTTTGAATATTTCATTCCCATTCATACTGTTATCCAACTATTAATTTTAGCATTCTAGCATTTTAGCATTATTGTATTCTATAACAAAACCAATCCGCATTAATCTGTGTTAACGCCAGTTAATTCAGCATCAGCTCCCTGGCGCTTGTTATCGCAGATCGGGAAGGCTTATCGCCGGCAATCATTTTAGCAATCTCCTCCACACGCTCTTCCTCCATAAGCAACCGGATTTTGCTTACTGCCTTCGCCTCGTCGCTATCTTTATAAACGTAGTAATGTCTTTTAGCTTTTGCTGCTATCTGCGGCAGATGGCTTATCGCAATCACCTGATGATTCATCGCCATCTCTTTCATCATCGTACCCAGTTTACGGGCAATTTCACCTGCAACCCCTGCGTCTATCTCATCAAAAATAATGGTAGGTAACGCTGTTTTTCCTGCAAGCAGGTATTTAATGCAAAACATCAGCCGGCTGAATTCTCCCCCTGAGGCCACTGCCTTCAGGGTAAGCGGCGCAATACCTTTGCTGGCGCTAAATAATATGCTGACCTGGTCTGTACCTGTGGATGACAATTCTGTGTTATCGTGATGAATTTTAATAACAGCATTTTCCATTCCAAGCTCAAGCAGCATTCCGGTAAGATCGTCACAAAATTTTGTAAATGAAGCTTTTCTCTGCTTGCTAAGTGCCTTTGCCTCACGCTGCGCTTCCTGCTTTGCCTTTTCAAGGGATTTTTCAGCTTTAGCCAGTTCTTCATCCAGGTGATGAAACCTGTTTACTTTTTCTTCAAGCCCGGCCTGAATGTCAAGCAATTCTTTAACTGAATTAGCCTGATGTTTTTGCTGAAGATGGTACAAAACCCCCAGCCGGTCTGCTATTTCTGCTATCTTTTGCGGGTTATGCTCCACCTTATCTTCTGCCACTTCAACCTCCCTTTTGATATCCTGAAGTTCAATCAACACACTTTCAATCCGCTCATGCAGGGGTTTATATATATCAGAAATAGCACAAAGCTGCCGGAAGTCCTGAATCGCTGATTCCAGGCCCGAAACGATTGAAAATTCAGATACCGAAAGTATTTCAAGCGCCTGATTTAAGCGCATTTTTATTTCTTCTGCGTTTTCCAGTACTTCCTGATCTGTTTCCAATTGCTCTTGTTCCCCTACAATAAATCGTGCTTTATGAAGTTCTTCCAGCAGAAAGCTGTTAAAATCGGACTCCCTTCTGATCGCACGTTCCTCCTCTTTTATTCGTTCATGCGCATTCAGCGCTTCCTTATATTTCAGAAATTTTAATTTAAAACTTTTTGCCAATATGTTGGACTCGGCATAATCATCGATGATGCTCAACTGAAAGGTAGCAGAACCTAGTAACTGTGTATCATTTTGAGAATGGATATCCATGAGGAAACCGCCAAGTTCTTTAAGTGTATCGAGTGTTACAGGTGTGTCATTCACAAAGGCCCTTGATTTTCCTGATGTGCCAATTTCTCTCCTTATAAGCGTAGAATCATCATAATCAAGATCTTTATTCTCAAAGAATTCCTCCAGGTCGTATTCCGAAATTTCAAATTCTCCTTCAATGAAACACTTTCGTTCCGGGTCAGATAGCACCCTTGTGTCTGCTCTGTTACCGAGCAGCAAACCCACAGCCCCCAGCATGATGGATTTACCCGCCCCGGTTTCACCGGTTATAATATTTAATTGTTCAGACGGCCGTAATTCAAGGCGTTCGATAAGCGCATAATTTTCTATTGTCAGACTTTTGAGCATGCCGTAAACAGGTTTTCACCCGGAGGAATACAATATTAAATGAATACTTCCTTTAAAGAAAACGGAAGCGGCTTTTTGATACAGATTTAGTTGGAAATAATCCTGGAATATTTATCTCGCTTACTGGGGTCAATTTCTACGAGCAGATTGTAGGCATCGCGCCTGATCTGTATGTTTCCGGTACTGAATATGTTTACTAATTCATCCCTTTTTGCATCAAGAAAAGCAATTACTATGATCGCCTCAGGATCCACCTTGCGCACCGCACTCACTCTTTTCAGTACCTCCAGAATATTCTTTTGTGCTTCATCCGGTTGATCCTGGTATATGTCCAACCCATGCCTGTGGTACATATACATGCCTTTTCTCATATTAACCATACGTTGGTTCATGAGGTTTTCTATCAGCCAAAACCGGTTGCGGTTGCTTTCAAGCGAGCTCCAGCCCGGGCGTCCTGACTGCGTTGCGTTCGTTACAATATTTTGTGCCTTCTGATAAAACCGGGTTCCACCCGACTCCTCAAACGTATCATAATCCATCCCGAGAATGATATCCGCATAAAAAGCCAGCATGGAAGTAAGGTTGGAGGTATAGGCATTATCATTAAAATCAAGCGGCAGTGATTGTACATACTGAAAGGTCCAGTCGCGGTCGGCAAAATTTAAAATAATTGATTCATAGTTGCTACTGTAAACCGGGCGGGCAGCCTGAATCTGCACCGTAGCGGCAAAGCTACCGATCGTGGGCATAGCATCTATAGTTATGCTTAAGTT
>QIDJ01000176.1 GCA_003228395.1 Flammeovirgaceae bacterium | reverse complement strand
AGAACGGGCCTCCGGACCAGCTTGAGAATTGGGCTCGCCGTCAGGCGTTGTTTAACGTGGCAATGGCCAAAGACCTGCCCCTGCTTGTCGTTGATCGGGTTGATGTAAAGCAGACGGAAAAGGACAAAGAGGGAGCCACCTATACCATAACCGTAACATGGACCAACAAAGGCAATCTGCCCACAGCGCTGAAGCAGGCCCAGCTTATTAAAATTGTACGGGAAGACCGGGCACAACTTGAATTCGAAAAAGAATTAATGAAAGTCAGTGACCCCATAGTTACCATCACACATCCTAAAACACATGATAAAACCATCCGGGCAGGATATACGGAACCCGGAAAAAGCACAACCGCTTATTTTATGGTGCATGTTAAGGGTGAAGAAACCGTGGAAGGAAAAATAAAAGTATTGTCCACCCGGGGCGGATATATTGAAGTTCCGGTAAAACTGGAAAGATAACCGGGGTAACTTTTCTGTTCTGTCTCCGAAATAAGCCCCCGTACAATTCACAGCCAGCGTGAGCAATCACGAAAAACAGCCTGTTTTTTGTCCACACGAAACAATCCACTCAAAAACAGCCTGTTTTTTGTCCATTACATCTGCTATTATAATCACAACATATTATTCCAAAAACCTTCACGAACGCATACCGCATTGCAAACATTTACATAATACTCCTGAATCAGAGTGACAAATTAAATATGCGGCTTAGCGCTTGACTAATGACACATACAATTTACCGGTTGCTGTAACCTTTTTAAAAAACCCAGGTAAAAAGATACAACAGGAAGCAACTTTCGGAAATGATCGAGGTCATTACCAATAAATAGCAAAAGCCCCTATTTTATGTTTAAACATAACATTTTACTGGCAGTTCGCAATTTCAAGCGATACAAAAGTTCGTTTTTCATCAACCTGACCGGTTTATCCACCGGGCTGGCATGCGCGCTCTTAATTTACCTGTGGGTAAATGATGAATTGCTTGTGGACAAATTTCATAAGAAAGATGCCTTCCTGTTCCAGGTGATGGAACACCAGCAATATGCGGAAGAAATCATGACGACCACATCCACACCGGGGATTCTGGCAGAAGCGCTTAAGGACGAAATCCCCGAAATAACATATGCGGCAACAACTACCTGGATAAGTGATTACACGTTATCGGTTGGCAATATTAATGTCAAGGCGGAAGGTTACCACGTGGGAGAAGATTTTTTTAACATATTTTCATACCGGTTAGTACAGGGAAACCCTGATTTGGTATTGTCCGACAAAAATGCCATTGTCATTTCCGAAAATCTTGCGGAAAGATTATTCAATACCACTGAAAATGTAACCGGGAAAGCCATCGAATTTCAGCATGAGAAAGAATTTATCATATCAGGTGTTTTTAAAGACACACCACCCAACTCCTCCTACCGGTTCGATTTTGTGCTGTCTTTTGAGGAGTATAAGGAAAACAATGATTGGGTACTCGAATGGGGGAATAACGGACCTAAAACCTATGTTGTCCTGCAGGAATTAGCCAATCCTGACCGGGTGAGTGAAAAAATCGCAGGATTTGTAAATGACAAAAGCGAAAATTCCAATATCACCCTGTTTTTAAAACCCTATTCCGATCAATATCTGTACGGACGCTACCGTAACGGACAACAAACAGGCGGACGGATCGAATACGTTACACTCTTCTCCGTCATAGCGGTTTTCATTCTCCTGATTGCCTGCATCAATTTTATGAACTTATCTACGGCACGGGCCTCGCGCAGAACCAAGGAAGTGGGGGTAAAAAAAGCCATTGGGGCCTACCGGCATACGCTTATTTACCAATACCTGGGCGAATCAATGATCATGGCTGTTTTATCGCTGATTGTAGCCCTGGTGATCGTCCAGTTGTTTTTACCTCAGTTCAACCAAATTACCGATAAACAAATCCATCTGACCTTTACACCTTCCTTGTTAGGATGGATAGCAGGTATCGGAATCGTGACGGGTTTCATAGCCGGCAGCTACCCCGCGTTGTATATTTCAGGATTCCGGCCTTCCGTTGTTCTTAAGGGAAACGTAAAAGGTTCCCTGGGCGAACTTTGGGCACGCAAAGGATTGGTGATTTTCCAGTTTACGCTTTCCATCATCCTGATAGTAGCTGTAATGGTTGTTTACCAGCAGGTAGCTTACGTACAGACAAAAAACCTTGGGTACAACAAAGACAATGTGGTATTCTTTGAAATCGAAGGGCAAATTGAAAAAAAGCTTGAAACATTCTTGAATGAACTCCGGGATATTCCGGGAATAGTAAGTGCATCCAGCATCGGGCATAACCTTGCAGGCCGGCAAAACAACACCAGCGGACTTCACTGGGAAGGAAAAAACCCGGACGACCTGATACTTTTCGAAAATGTACAGGTAAACTATGATCTACTGGAAACCTTAGGCGTTGAACTGAAAGAAGGCCGCTCATTTTCCAGGGAGTTCGGCACTGATACTGCTAAAATTATTTTCAATGAAACCGGTATCCGCGTCATGGGACTGGAAAATCCCATAGGAAAGGTCATCCGGTTGTGGAGCCGGCATGATCTGGAAATTATCGGGGTGGTAAAAGATTTTCATTTTCAGTCACTGCATGAAAAGGTTAATCCTTTGTTTTTTATACTCAACCCCGAAAACACATGGAACATCATGGCCCGGATTGAAGCCTGCAATGAACGGGCT
>QIDJ01000002.1 GCA_003228395.1 Flammeovirgaceae bacterium | reverse complement strand
AGGCTTTCATCAGGGGAAGGCGGCCTTTTTTATCCGGCTGGCAGGGTGTGATGTGGGTTGCCAATGGTGCGATGTGAAAGCATCATGGGATACGGAAGGTTATCCGCGCTATTCGTCTGAACAATTGGTTGAAATGGCATTGCACCATCCTTCAAGGCTTGTGGTGATAACCGGTGGTGAACCCCTGATGTATGATCTGTCATCGCTTACAAAACACCTTAAGAAAGCAGGGTTTGAAATAAACCTGGAGACTTCCGGCGCTTATCCGTTTTCCGGAACGTGGGACTGGGTTTGCGTTTCGCCTAAAAAATTTAAATCGCCGCTGGATGAGATGATGCCGGAAGCGGATGAGCTTAAAATAATCGTTTACAACAAAGACGATTTTGTATGGGCAGAATCTTACAGGCGCCGTGTTCGAAAAGCGTGCAGGTTGTATCTGCAGCCTGAGTGGGATAAAATGAGTAAAATGATGCCCGCAATTGTAAAATATATAAAAATGCATCCTTCCTGGGGAATCAGTTTACAAACTCATAAGTTTATGGATATTCCGTAATGCATGAATGCTAAAATGCATGAATGCTAAAATGATCGAATACTAAAATGGTTTAATCAATTGCTCTAAAAAAAGTAGTTACAATATTAAAAAACACCACCACCTCATGTCCAGATCAGCTTTCCTGTTTAGTGTAATTTTGTTGACTGCGCTTACCTGTGCCGCCCAGGGAAAACTGTATAACAATCTTTCGACCAAATCAAAAAAAGCAGCAGAACTGTACGAACAGGCAGATTATTATTATGTACGGAAAGATTACCGGTCGGCCGCTGAGTACCTGCAAAAAGCAATAAAAAAGGACAAATATTTTATCGAAGCCTGGTTCAGGCTTGGGAATTCCCAATATAAACTTAGCGACACGTTGCAGGCCCGCATCAACTGGGAAAAGGCCATTGCAATTGCAGGGGAGATTCCCGGTCATTCCTATCTTTATTACTATATCGGTGAGCTTTATTTTGAAACCGGCGCATACCGAAAAAGCAAAGAGGCATTTGCAACCTACCTGGAATTGAACAAAGTGGACGACCGCAGAAAAAGGGATGTAGTGAAAAGATACAAAAACGCCGCCTTTGCTGTGTCCGCCATAGAGGCTCCGCTTGAATTTAATCCCCGCCCGCTTGGTGGTGCATTAAACCGGTTTGCGCTTCAGTACTTTCCGGTGATGCCCGTGGATCAGCAAAGCATTATTTTTACACGGCGAATGGGTATTGATCCTTCACAGGATGAAGATTTGTATGTAAGCTACAAAAGTGGGGACGGAATTTGGCAGGTACCCGTATCATTATCAGATAATATAAATACCTTCTTCAATGAAGGAACCTGCAGTATCTCAGCCGACGGGCGTATGCTCATCTTTACCTCATGTTATGGGAGGCAGGGGTATGGCAGTTGTGATTTGTTTGTGAGCTATAAATCAGGCAGCGAGTGGTCGCCACCAGAAAACCTGGGCCGGGAATCAATACCGGGGCCTGGGATTCGCAGCCTTCGTTGAGCGCCGATGGTCGCACATTGTATTTTATTTCAGACCGGAATGGCGGTTTTGGCAGAAGAGATATCTGGGTGAGCACGAAAGGCGCAGATGGAAACTGGAAGAAGGCGGAAAATGTGGGGAAGGCAATAAATACACCTGCAGACGAGGTATCTCCGTTTATTCATCCCAATGGCCAACGCCTGTATTTTGCTTCGAAAGGACATACAGGCATGGGCGGATTCGATATTTATTTCTCCGACCGGAATTCACAATGGAACGCTCCGGTTAATATGGGCTATCCGTTAAATACCGGGAAAGACGAGGTGTCACTGTTTATTACGGCCGATGGCAGTAAGGGATATTATTCACAGGAGCTGGTTGATAACAATAACCGGAAAAGAAGCCTGATTTATGAAATTGATATTCCGGAATCATTAAGGGTTATATATAAAAGTACCTATGTAAAGGGGAAGGTATATGATGCTGAAACAAAATTGCCGCTGGAGGCAACAGTGGAACTTATTAATCTGGTGAATGATGAGAATTTACTGGTTGTGAGTTCCGATTCCCTTACAGGAAATTACCTGATGGTACTTACTGAGGGTGCTGAATACGGCCTTTATGTGACCAGGCAGGGCTATTTGTATAAAAGTCTCCGGTTTAATTACGATAAAAAAGAAGCCGGAGAACCCATTATCATTGATATCTGGCTCGAACCGGTAAGTGCAGGTGCAAAAACGATTTTGAACAACATTTTCTTTGCTGTTGATGCGTATGAACTGGACCCCAGGTCGCGGACTGAACTTCGCGAAATAATCCAATTTATGGAGGACAATCCGGATATCAGCATTCGTATTGAAGTGCATACCGATGATACAGGATCGGAATCTTATAACATGGAATTATCCGGGAAAAGGGCGAAAGCAGTGTATGACTATCTGTTAGCCAATGGAACTGACAATAAAAGGCTTTCGTACAAAGGATTTGGGATGTCAAAACCACTGGCTGAAAATACTACAGAGGAAAACAAAGCGCTGAACCGGAGGATTGAATTCCGGATCGTCGAATAAAAAAACCTGACAGGTTTTACCGGTCACCTGCCCCGCAGTGGTTGAGAATCGCGGAGCGATGCCCGGCATCCTAAAATAGTCGTCATTCTCCGGATCGCGAAACGATGCCGGATAATCTC
>QIDJ01000310.1 GCA_003228395.1 Flammeovirgaceae bacterium | reverse complement strand
AATCAAATACACACTGTCTTTCCTGAAAAGGAATCAGAAAAGATAAACGTAAAAAGCGGGTATTGATTAAGCTTTTGGCGGTTGCCAGATGGAATATGAATGTTCAGAAATTGCCGTTGCATCAAGGTTGTTGAACGTAGCACCTGCAACTAATTCTGATGAAATATCTTCTGAATAGCTAAATGTAATATGGGACTGGCAACAATGGCAACTGCACAAGGCAGAACAAAAGTCCACATCCTGCGCTGATTGTTGCTGGTTTGAATGATACACAACGATATAAGATGTGGAATCCTGGTTAATATCCTGATGATACGCCGAGTCAGGACATGGGATAAACATCCCAATCAGAAGATAAACGGCCAGTATGGTAGCTATGCTTTTCAAAACTGCCTGCAAAGGTAGTAAATAAAATGAGTATGAAAGTGATATTTGTTACATTCGTGTTGTGAAATGTATGTTAAAAATAACTTGAAAACCCGAATTGTATGCGGGCCGATTTTACCGGTGGGTTACCTGGCAGATCGGTCTGCCAGTAATACCCGTAATTGAGCCGGACTATCGTTTGCAATGAAGGCCTGAAGCCAAGAGATGTGTTAATCCCCCATACTTTATCATAAATTTTAATGTAGCGTTAATTAAGGACGGAATTCAACGCATCGTAAATAATTTATGAGTTTTATCATACTAACTTCTTTTTCACACTTAAAAAACTTTGCAGCTTTGCGCCTTTGCGTGCAACTGATTCTTTCACGCCAGAACGCCAAGATGCCAAGACGCTAAGAAAGCATTAATTTATAAGCAAAAATAATATTGTGTATTTGCCTGCTATTACACAAGGATTAATTCTGATGTAACATTTCCATAATCAAACCTTAACAATTCGTTAATTCCATAAATTAGCAGCGCTCGAATTAAGTAGTTTATTTTGACGCAAAAATTTGAATTAATAGCTTGCATGTATGGAAAGTAAAAACACACTCCTTGCAATCATTTGCCTGGTTCTTTTCGTCTCACCGGGTTTTACTCAGGAAAAAGTAGCAGAACCTGTTACCTGGAATGCCAACTGGTCCAACGGGTATAAGTTAAACAGCAGCGACGGTAACTTCAAACTAAAATTTGGCGGCCGGATCATGCTGGATTTTTTATCTATCTCTCCCGACAGCTATTACGACTCGATTATTACGTTTAATAAAGGAGTCGAGTTCCGCAGACTACGATTCTACAATTCCGGAACAATTTATAACAATGTCAGCTACAAGCTGCAGCTTGATTTTGCGATTGGGTTTGCCATACTGAAAGACGCCTATATCAATTTATCAAAGATTCCGGTTGTTGGCAATATCCGGATCGGGCATTTCAAGGAACCAATCGGTCTCGAGCTGATTACCAGCAGCAATTACATAACCTTTATGGAACGGGCATTGACCAACCCGCTAACCCCTGAAAGAAATACAGGCATTATGCTTTTCGATGATACTAAGAACAGCCGTATGACCTGGGCTTTGGGTTATTTTCTACCATCTAACTCCAGTGGTTTCGGGCTATACAGCGGAAATAAATATAATATTTCAGGGAGAATAACAGGAGTCCCATACCTGGAGACTGAAGGCAGGTATAAATTAGTACATCTCGGGCTGTCGCTCACCCACCAGGATCAGGACAACTCCAAATACAAGTTATCGTCAAGGCCGGAAACCCACCTGTCACCCAAGCTTATACTTGCAGAAATTGATGTAGCCAAAGCCGTCAATCAGTATGGCCTTGAAGTGGCGTATATAAATGGTCCGTTTTCGGCACAGGGAGAATTGCTTTCAGCAACCGCGCTTACGGCTGCCGAATCCACGCTTCAGAATGACAGCTATAATTTTAATGCATACTATGGGTATATAAGCTGGTTCATTACCGGCGAGCACCGCAATTACAAACTCTCTTCAGGCGCCTTCGATCGGGTGAAACCAAAAAATAATTTTGGTAGCGATGGCGGTTCCGGCGCTTTTGAGGTGGGCGTGCGTTACTCGCTCATCGACCTGGAAGATACGGATATAGCAGGGGGCACGATGTCTGACATTACGCTTGGGCTGAACTGGTACCTTAACCCGGCTACACGCTTTATGTTCAATTATTTGCTTGCCGATATCAGAGACAAGGGAAAAATAAACGGATACGAGTTCCGGTTTCAGGTGAATTTTTAGTAATTTTCAATTAAGTACTGCGGCAGTAAACTGACAAAAAAATCGCCGCTAAAAACCACGATAATTATTTGCGATGAAACGATTGTCCGGAATCTCGTCACTTACTATTTTACTATTGCCCATAATTTTTATAAATGCTTTTGCCCAGGAAAACCCGAAGGTCATCAGCCGGCTGGAAATTTTTGATATCACCACCCGGGAAAGGCAAATAGTTTACGAGGATAAAGTTCGCTTCGAGGCTCCCAACTGGTCAAATGACGGAACATACCTCTTGTTCAATCAATCCGGGGCTATTTATAAATTTATTCCTGACGACCCCGGCAGGAAACCTGAAGTATTAGATACCGGCTTTGCTGATATGTGTAATAACGACCACGGAATATCGCCCGACGGAAAAATGCTGGCTATCAGCCACCGGGACGCTGCCTCGGGAAATTCCATTATTTATATACTACCCGCTGAAGGAGGTACCCCAAAGAGAATTACAGAGCTTGGCCCCTCCTACTGGCACGGCTGGTCGCCGGACGGGA
>QIDJ01000051.1 GCA_003228395.1 Flammeovirgaceae bacterium | reverse complement strand
TACCCCCCACGAGGAATTACTCATTTCTGAAGAATAATCACTTTTAAGTGGTGAGAAATCTTTACCGATGAGAAGGTAAACTGCTTTTTCATATCTTTATGGCAAAGATCCCTCACACGGAAAGAATTTGGGAGTTGACTATCGGAATTTGGGCGCCCGGTTCGGGACGACAGCAGGGGGTGTGACGGGCGATTGGTTGTGATTATATGCTAACTAAAGGATAACGAACACCAATCCCGCTGCCCTGTCATATTGTATAATTGCTGCAACCTTTTGTGAAAACAGTTGTCTTTGTATTACTTTTATTTCAATAAATCGGTAGCTATGAAAAAATACGTATATCCATTTCTGTTTAGTGTGTTGGTCCTGCTTTTTGTATCCTGTATTTCCATTGACTCATCTGCCCAAAAGGAAACAAGGGATTTACCGGAAATCACAAAGATTTCTTTCGCGATTTCCGGACATCTGTATATCCGGCAGGGTGACAAACAAAGTGTTGTGCTTGAAGGTGAAGACCTGGATGAGATTATAACAGACGTATCAGGCAGCAGATTGAAAATAAAAAGAAAAAACAACAACTGGAGCTGGAATAACAAAAGGGTGGACGTTTATATAACGGTAAGGAAGCTGGAAGGCATAAATGTAAGCGGATCGGGAAAAGTAACCGGAGAGTCGAAATTTGTAACCGGGGAAATGGATATTTCGGTAAGCGGCTCGGGCGATGTGGAGCTTGATTTGGAAGCAGATGCCGTCGATACGGGTATATCAGGATCAGGGAAAATACAGTTGACAGGCAGTGTAAATACGATGGATATATCTATAAGCGGCTCGGGCCGCATGTCAGCGGAAGACCTTCATACAGAAAGGTGCAAAATCAGTATCAGCGGGTCAGGGTCGTGCCGGATATATGTGACCAAAGAAATTGATGCGCATGTAAGCGGTTCGGGCAATATTTATTACCGGGGCGATCCGGATAAAGTATATCACCATGCTTCCGGCAGCGGGAGTATTAAAAAGATGTGATGATTTATCGGTAAAATATCCGTATATATCCATAAATATCCGTATTTATCTATAAATATCTATATATAACACCCTTACACTGGCACAGAAGTTTGTCAACCACAAAGGCAAGCATAAAAAATCAGGAAAAACCATAAATTTATTCTTTCACTGAATCCACATGTTTCACCAACCCCCGCATAATTAAATACTGTGCCAGTATATAGGTGGCCATAATAATCAGGCCTGCTTCTGGAAGCGGTTGCCAGAACTTATTCAGGGCGATCAGGGAATCGGAGAGAACAAATAAGACAGATCCGGCGGCAACATAAGAAAAGCTTCCGGCAGACGTTTTTCCTCTTCGGGAAAAGGCGCTCCATACCATTACCGAAATTACCACTGCGTAAAGAATAACAGGGATTTTCATTTCACCGAGATTATCATACACGACTGCGATAAGAAACAGGGTGTAACCTGAAATAATCAATGTCCGGATTATGGTATTTGTGATACCATTGATTTTACCGGATGTCGCTGTGGCTTTTTTGTAAACCACAATAAAGAAAATATGCGCCAGCAAAAAGGCGCCCAGTCCAAATACGAAGAAAACAGGCTTTGCTTCCTGAAACATGAGTAAAATGTCGCCTATCCATGAAAAAAACAGGGCAGTTAGTGTAAACATTGCAATACTTCGTTTTTGGAAAATACCATTCGCAATGGCCATCACTGCCAATACGGGCATGATCATTGGTTTGAAGACCATATTCATAGTGTTGTTGCCCGAAACCTGTGCAACCAGCACCACGATGACTACGATAATAAATCCGGCTGTCAGAAAGTTACGCTTTTTCATTTTCAAAGTCCTTTTTTGGTTTATAGTAAAACTGAATATAGAGAAATGCTAAAAACGAGGTGACCGATCCCAGCAGAAAGGACATCGGAAGGTTGGCTGTATCGTTGCTGTAAACCCATCCGGAAAGGAGCGCTCCTAACCCGATACCGATTTCCAGGGCGATGAACATAGTGGACATGGCCCGCCCTCTGAAATCAGGATCACTCAGATCGACGGTCCAGGCAAAAATGGTGGGAGTATTCATTCCAACGGCAATTCCTGTAATGATAGCTGCCAGCAGAAATATTTCTTTTGTCGAAGAAAAAGCAACTGCTACCAATGAAATGGCCAGCAATATTGTCGAAATTTTAAGTACGGCCACTCTTCCGAATTTATCGGAGGCTTTACCGGCAAAAAACCGGATCAGCATCGAAGAAAGTGTCAGTGCGGTAAAGAAAGTACCCTTGTT
The DNA here is from genome assembly GCA_003228395.1 of Flammeovirgaceae bacterium. GTDB lineage: Bacteria > Bacteroidota > Bacteroidia > Cytophagales > Cyclobacteriaceae > SZUA-230. Next base: position 426 of record QIDJ01000051.1, on the reverse strand, counting down.
TTCGAATCCGAGATGTACGCTTAAATCGGGGATCAGCGTAAGAATAATGCCAAAAGGAAATGCAGTAAGCATCATCAGCATGGAAGGTGCAAACACCCTGGGTTCCAGCACTTCAGCCGGATGGATACGCAGCAATCTGAAACTGAATTTCACCCTTTTTTTCAGTGTTTCTTTCATTCCGGCAAGTACGATAACTGATAATAATGCACTGAATGAAGATGCATAGAACATGATTTCCATCGAAAAACGCAGGGCTAATTCACTTCCAATGGCCGGTCCGGCAGCCATGCCCAGGCTACCCGCTATTCCAAGAATTCCCATAGCTTCCCCGCGCCGTTTATACGGAACTACATCGGCAACATATGCAGCCGTACCTGTTGGCTTGAAACCGGTTGAAAAACCATGCACCAGCCGGAGCAGCATGAA
>QIDJ01000286.1 GCA_003228395.1 Flammeovirgaceae bacterium | reverse complement strand
GTTACCGTGTCAGGTAGCGGAGGAGAAGCGCCGTATCTGTATTCGATCGATTCTAATGAACCGCAATCCTTAAATACATATACAGATCTGAGCGCCGGAAGTTATATGATTACCATTACTGATGCAAACGGATGCACTAATTCAACAGAAGTTAGAGTTGAAAATAATGAAGGCGTAACGGCCAGTGCAAGTTCAACTTCCTCCGGATGCGGTCAAAGTGCAGGAACTATCAGTGTAACCGCCACAAATGGCGATGAACCCTATTCATATAGCCTGGATAACGGTCAGGCACAATCCGGGCTAACTTTTAACGGACTGGGACAGGGATCTTATGAGATTAGAGTAGTAGATGCAAATGGTTGTGATTTTACATTTGAAACGCAAGTGCTTTCAGGGGTTTCATTTACGCAATCGATATCGCCGATCATCACTAACAGCTGTGCATTGGCTTCGTGTCACGGGGGAACCCAATTCCCTGATTTCAGGGTTTTCAACAATATTCAGAACAATGCACAGAATATAAAAACCCGGACACAAAACAAAAGCATGCCGTTGACAGGTTCTTTAACCAACGAGCAGATCGATTTGATTGCATGTTGGGTGGACGATGGGGCGCCTGATAATTAAACTGATTTGAAATTCATACCCTCCATAGTGTTCCTTTTTACCTGCGCATCGGTATTTGGACAGAAGTATATATCTGAAAAAGGAAACATTGTTTTTTTCTCAAGAGCCCCGCTTGAAGACATTGAAGCTCAAAATGAAAAAGCAAAAAGCGTATTCGACGCTGACAACGGAGACATTGTTTTTTCCATCCCAATTAATCAGTTTCAGTTTGCAAAGTCACTGATGCAGGAGCATTTCAATGAAAAGTATATGGAGTCGGATAAGTATCCTAAAACCACATTTAAAGGCAAAGTGCTTGACTTTGAAAAAGGGGGTGAAAACAATGACGTATGGGCCAGGGGGGAGTTGGATATTCACGGTGTAAAACGAAACGTAAAAATTCAGGGAAACCTGATTTTTAAAGGTGAAAAAGTTATTATCGAGAGCAAATTCATTGTCAAGCTGGAAGATTATGATATTGAAATACCTTCACTGTTGTTTCATAAAATTGCTGAAGAGGTGGCAGTAACCGTTAATTTTGAATATAAGCGCTATGAAAAATAGATATGTAGTATTTGCCATCCTTCTGTTTATTTCATCTCCGGTTTTTGCACAGGACGATTTGCTTGACCTTTTGGATGAAACAGATGAATCTGTTAATTATGCCATCGCCACATTTAAAGGCACCCGCATTATCAATGGTCATTCCACAAAGCTGAGGAAGAAAAAAGAGCTTGAATTTTTAATTTCACATCGCTTTGGCAGAATAAATACAGGGATATACGAATTTTTCGGACTGGATGAAGCTAACAGCCGGCTTGCACTTGAATACGGGATTACAGATGTGCTGAACATTGGGGTTGGAAGAAGTTCTTTTGACAAAACTTACGACGGTTTTGTAAAATGGAAATTTCTCCGGCAAAAAACCGGCGCACAGCGATCGCCGGTTTCAATGGTCTTGTTTTCAAGCTATGCCATAAATTCCGTGCGCTCAGAAGGGCAGGATATTAACTTTGAAGACCGGATCGGATATACGTTCGAATTACTGATAGCAAGAAAATTCAACAGTGACTTTTCTTTTCAGCTTATGCCCGGCATGGTGCATTTAAACGCAGTTCCATCTGCGGAAGATGACAATGATATATACTATCTTGGCGGCGGATTACGGTATAAGCTAACACGTAGTTTTGCCCTGACTGCGGAGTATTACTACCGGTTTAACCCGCTTACCTCCACAGAAACCTTTGATGTAGTTGGTATTGGCTTTGACATTGAAACAGGCGGGCATGTATTTCAGTTGCTGTTCACCAACACAAAAGCTCAGTTCGAAAAAGGGTTTATCACCCAGACCGTAGATAACTTCTGGGATGGCGATATCCGGTTTGGATTCAATATCTCCCGCACATTCCAGTTAGGGCAGAAGGGTGGCTGATAAGTTGGCAGTTGGCAGTATGCAGTTGGCAATAAACAGTTGACAGTGTGCAGTTGACAAAACCGGCATTCACGCATTCACTCATTCGCGTATTCATTCCTCCTTTGCGGCTTTGCCCCTTTACGAACTCGGCGTGAAATACGATTTATTGCGTAAATTAAATATCAATGCCAGTTGCTTGCTACATTATGCGATTTTCGCCCTTGCTGTTTGTTTAAACATGATCATTCTTTCATATATTCAATTTTTTAAATATCTTGGTAACCCTGCATAGCATATATTTAGCCTGATGAAAATGATCCTCATTGTATGAAATACGGTTTTATTATCGACAACAGGAAATGCATCGGATGCCACGCCTGCACGGTTGCCTGTAAATCAGAACATGATGTACCTGTTGGTGTCAACCGAACCTGGGTAAAACAAACGGAAAAAGGCGAGTACCCCAATACAAGCAGGATATTTTCTGTACTTAGGTGCAATCATTGTACAGATGCCCCCTGCGTTGAAATATGCCCCGTGGAAGCCCTTTTCACGCGCGACGACGGCATCGTGGATTTCAACAACGAACGATGTATCGGATGCAAATCATGTATGCAGGCATGTCCGTATGATGCACATTACATCGATCCACAAACGCAAACAGCAGCCAAGTGCAATTACAGTGCTCACCGCGTTGACATTGGGCTGGAGCC
>QIDJ01000036.1 GCA_003228395.1 Flammeovirgaceae bacterium | reverse complement strand
GCCGTGACCGCGAAATAACGTTCGGCCAGGATGATCATGTACGAAAATACGGGAAGGACTATGCGGACCGGCTGCGGCTTGCCGGATTTAATGTGGATGAAAGTAATTATGTAAAAGAAATTGACCAGGAGCTGGTTGTGCGGTATGCGCTGCCCGCAAAAGAAACAATCTATACATGCAGGAAAGGATAGTTATTCAATGAAATAGACCACCTTGTTAAATGCTCCAAAAATGCCATACCCGTTGGTGATGTTGTTATACACCTGAACCGGTTGTGCAAACGGGTCTCCATCTGTCCAGTACTGCAATTTGACAGATAGTTCGTATAGATAGTAGGATTCTGATGTATTACCTACCACAACCTGGTATTCAGGTTTGCTTTCGTATTCTGCACTGTATTCATCAAAATACGTCAACACCCGCATCGTATAAATTTTACCGCCAAACAGAAAGTCATCGAAAAGAATACGTTGCCCAAACGATTGATACTCCTCCAATCCCAGATCCCGTGTCTCCAGGAAAAGTTGCTCAATCACATAGGTAGAATCCACTAATTCGGGAGGATCTTTGCTATAATCAAAGTCATACATGTAGTACTTCTTTAAAATGGAAATTTCATAGAAGTTTTCGACAGCCGCTTCATCATCTATTTCAACATTAAACCTCAGATAGGTGGCCTGATAATCAAAATCAGTCAATTCAACCGTATCCACCTTCACTCCCAGGATAAAAGCGGTATCAGATGGAATGAGTACCTCTGCAGCAGCACTCTCAAAGCCGCTTTTCGAAACTATTACCTGGTACATTTTCCCTGCTTTGGATTTATGAATACCAGAAATATACCGACCATTGGCGCTGTCGGGTAGTGTTGTCAGAAGCGCTTCGTTTTCGAAAATTTCCACCGTCGCACCGGTGACCGGCCAAAATTCACTATCATCCAGAATATGCTGGCTTTGACTCACATGCACGTTGATAAATTCATCAGGTACCAGGGTACTGTTGATGACCAGCTTCGGCGGTTCAAGCGGAATCTGTATATCCACGACTGTTTCACATCCCAGGAGAAAAACAAATAATATAACTGATATAAACAATTTAGTCTTCACTACACTTTCTTTAAAAATCAAACCGGTAACTCACATAGTGAAGAATGGGGATCAGGCTGTATTGAATAAACTTTTTACTGTCTGTCCTGTAGTCGTACCCGATATCCAGAAAAAACGGATTTTTACGGTTGTACAAATTATAAAAACCAATAGTAAACTGCCGTATGCCATTCTTTTTAACTTTGGTCCATGAAGTGCTGAAATCAAGCCTGTGGTAGGCGCTCATCCGAAACCCGTTTCTACCCTCGTAGTATTGAATTGAGTTTCCATAATAGCCATAGAATTCATTTTCGATACTTTCATTATTCTTTAAATACGTTTTTGTAGGTAATGAAACGGCATTTCCCGTACCATACACCCATGTACCCGCAAACTGTATTTTATCATTCAACTTATACACCGAGGTAATGCTTACATCATGCCTGCGGTCATACCGGTACGGGAAACGTTCTCCAAAGTTTATGTTCTCAAACTGCCTGTCCGTCCATGACAGGGTATAACCTACCCATCCGGTAAGTTTACCGAATTTCTTCTGTGCAAATATCTCGGCGCCAAAGCTTCTTCCGCTTCCGGCTTCCACCTTATCCTGCCAGTCCTTATTTACACTTGTAAAACTTGCGCCGTCTTTGTATTCGATCAGGTTATCCATTTCTTTATAGTATCCTTCAATCGAAACCTCATAGGTTCTGTTAACGGTTTTGGCAAGCCCGATGGCATACTGGAAGGAGGATTGCGGTTTAATACGGCCGGTAGAAGGAACCCATAAATCCGTGGGCAACCCGATGCCGCTGTTGGTAAGCAGGTGAATGTATTGGGCCATGGCAGCATAAGAAGTCTTCAATGCCATTCCATTGCCGAACAAATATCGGAGGGACACCCGGGGCTGAAGTGAGGTATAGAATTTGTTTTCCACACTAAAACCCGAAAAGTGCAGGCCCGCATTTATTTTAAGTTTATTGCTGATCCTGAAGTCATCTTCAATATAAGTGGCAACCTCATAGGCGCCCGTTTCGAATGAACCGGCAACCGTATCCACTTCGCTTGATTTGTAGGCAAGCACTCCCGGGTTGAAGGTGTGGCGGATTCCGTTCACTCCAAACCGGATATAGTGGTTAGGGTTGGGCAGATAGTCAATATCAATTTTTGCAGCGAAATCGTTAATTCCGGAGGAGTACTTAATGGCATAGTCGTCAATTCGGGTATCCGATGGTCCGGTGATTTTCGTTTTACTGTCTTCAAAAACATTAAACTTATACCGGCTGTAGGTAAGTGTGAGGTTGCTGAATAGTTTGGGCGTAAATAAATGGTTCCACCGAATGGCGGCAATAGCGTTTCCCCAGTTTAGTCCAAGCTCGTCCTTAAATTCATATTTTGTATTACTGTCGTAATAAAAGTTTTTGTACTTGCTGTAGGCTTTATCCTCGCCAAAAAAACCACTTACAAAAAGCCGGTCTTTATTTGAAAATTTGTGGTTTATTTTAGCGTTAAGGTCATAAAAATAATAGCCCGTAGTGGTAGTTCCGTTGGAAGCTGCTTTAATGACGGGCCTTGCCAGTAAGTCGATATAGGTTCTTCTGGCAGAGACTAAAAAAGTGGTTTTTTCATTTTTTATAGGCCCTTCCAGCGTAAT
>QIDJ01000349.1 GCA_003228395.1 Flammeovirgaceae bacterium | reverse complement strand
CCACTGGCACGCCATTGTCTTTTGCCCATTGAATAAAATCGGCAACGATTAGAAAATACCCAGGAAAGCCCATTTCAATAATAACATCAAGCTCCAGGATGAGCCGTTCATCATACGCCTGTCGAGCTTGCTGAAAATCATCAGCCTCCTTGTCGAACAGGAAGTTCAGTCGTTTTTCCAGACCAGCCAGGGATTGCTGGCGTAGAAATTCATCAATAGTCGAGCCTGCCGGGACTGGAAAGTCAGGTAAATAATTTTTACCCAGCGTTAATTCGATACTGCAACGACGCGCAATTTGAACGGTGTTTTCGATTGCGCTCGGAATATCCTGGAACAATGCAATCATCTCTTCAGGGGAACGTAAATGCTGCTGATCAGTAAAACGCTTTGGGCGCCTGGGATCGTCCAGTGTACGCCCGTCATGAATACAGACTCTGGCTTCATGAGCCTCGAATTCATCAGCATTAATAAAGTGCACATCATTGGTGGCAACAACCGGTACCTTTAAGGCTAAGGCCAGTTCAACGGATGCATGAACACAGGTTTCCTCATCGGGTCGACCGGTACGCTGTAATTCAAGATAAAAACGATCAGGGAAAAGAGCCTGCCAATCTGCCAGTAACTGCTGAGCCAGCTTCTGATTTCCGGCGATTAACGCCTGCCCTACATTACCTTCCCGACCACCGGAAAGTGCTATCAGACCTTCACTCGCGCCTTTTAACCAGCCTTGTTCCAGCATTGGAACACCTAGATGCTGGCCTTCGGTATAGGTACGCGAAACCAGACGCGTGAGGTTCTTATAACCTACCTGGTTCTGGCACAAAAGCACCAGACGTGTTGGTTGATTGGGATCTGCCGCATTATATAATTGCAGATCAACACCAATGATGGGTTTGATACCTGCCTGTATGGCTGCGCGGTAAAATTTTACCATCGCAAACAAATTGGACTGGTCCGTCATCGCAATAGCAGGCATCGCCATTTCCGCTGTTTTTTTCATCAGCGGTTTGATGCGCACAATTCCATCGACTAATGAGTATTCAGTATGAAGGTGTAAATGAACAAATTCGGGATTCATTTACATAGTTTCAAATGTTGTTGAGCAAGTTGCAAGGGGTGTGAAAAAAATAAATCTGGTTGGCCAAAAATTATTCGCTAAATTAGAGACTACACAAGCTAAATCGTGTATGTCATTAATAAAGGTGACTTCTGGTTAATCCTGAGTTGCCTTGCCAGGTTTGGGGATAATAATGCGTTTCTGGTATTGCCATGTAGTTTTGTAAAACGACTCAAGAGAATCCTTGACGATCACCCGGTGAAATGCGTGATCGATTTTAAGCCAGCGGATGATTAAATCACCCGCAACAGCAGCCTCTATCAGCGATTTTTTCAATAAACCCTGTCGGATAGCAAAAAGCGCCGGGGTAATATACATATGTCGATGTACCATCTGAGACGTTCAGCCCATGTACTTGATTTGCCCACCCATTTTCAGGGCCATAAAAGTAGTCTATGCACTTTTTGTAAAGTGATCAGACCACCGACGGCATCAGACTAACATTACATTCCATTCGTAAATTTTTCATGATGAATCGGCGTCTCGTCGCGCATTATTTTTAATGCCTTTCCATACCCGATCAGAATATCAAGACACCATTTAAGACGTTCTTTATAATAATTGTTTGATTTCTGATTATTCTCCTGTGGATTATCATTAAACACTTCGCCTACATTCCTGATGATTAAATTTTCCGGTATATAACACAAGCGGTTATTTTTATAACTGCTCATACGTAATTCCGAGACCGGATATGTACCGCCAGTCGATGCAGATACTGTGACGATTAACGCCGGTTTATGGCCTAACTCAAACCGGCTGAATAAAAGAAATAAATTCTTTAACCCAGAAGGTACCTGACCGTGCCATTCGGGAGAAATAATAACAAATGCATCGCTTTTCGAAAATTCTTCCTGCAGGTCGGTGAGTCTCTCTTTCCATCTTTCATCACCATCCCAAACCGATTGATCCCAGAGCGGTAACGGGTTATCGGCTAACAGGTATAAAAAAGGATCCACCTCGGTAAACTCCCCTTTTAAAGTGGATGCGATATAACGCGCAACTTTTTCACTTTGAGAAGGGTTTCGGTGGCTACCACTTATAATTGAGATTTTCATATACAATCACACCTTTTCCAGGGTATTTTCATCCTTATGATGAAAAATAGCTTCATTGACCGGGATCCATAACTGGGTATCTTCCTTATAACTGAACTTTCCATCGCCCTGGATTGTAACATCCAGTAAGTATTTTTTAGTTTTATAGGTTTCATCAAGGTATTTATTAGATAAAATACCGTATGTTTCCGATCCTGCTTCCGCCGACAAATGAAATTTTGTGCTATCGACTTCTGCATCACCGCCTGCATTGATTAACACACCGCGAGGAACAATAAAACATCTTAAAACCTGTTTCCTGTCCTTATCCCATAACCAGTAACCCACTTCCTCATGAAAGGGGTCATCTTCATTCAAGCGCCAGGCTGTTGTTGAATAGCGCAATCCGTAAAGGACCTGCGGGCCGTTCTTTACAGGTCCCAGGGGTACAAAAACTGCTTTTTCCCGAAATCTGGTTTCCGTTTCCTGACTCTGGACTCTGGACACATCAATACCTTTATCCCCTTCCCAGGTACCCGCCAACGGTGCCAGTGGTCCCAAATGTTCAATTATATTATCGCTCAT
>QIDJ01000066.1 GCA_003228395.1 Flammeovirgaceae bacterium | reverse complement strand
ATAATGGATGAAACACTTCAGGCCGTATTATTGAAAGATGCGTTTACAGCCATCGCTTCCGACGGAAGCTCTACAATGAACCATCCGCGGGGATATGGTTCTTTTGCTAAAGCCATACGAAAATATGTCAGGAAAGATTCCCTGCTTTCGTTGCAACAAATGGTTTACAAAATGACCGGGCTGCCGGCTACTATTCTGGGCCTTACCGACCGTGGGTTTATAAAAGAAGGATTTAAAGCTGACCTTGTTTTGTTTGACCCGGATTTGGTTACGGATAATGCCACTTATGACAACCCTCACCTTACTGCATCGGGATTCCGGTTTGTATTTTTAAATGGTACACTGATCTTAAAAGACGGAAATCCGTTAAAAGGCAGAAAAAATGGCATGTTACTGCGCCGATAATGGATTTAACAATCAATAGTAGGTGGTTGTTTTCTGGCCTTGTATTTAAATATATCCGGACGGTTATAGTGACCGATCGGATCGAAGTCCATTTTTGCTTTGATCAGCACATCCATATTAAGTTCAGCATATACGATCCCTTCTTCGTCAAAGAGCGGGCCTGCAATCGCTTTTCCGAAAGGATCAACTACCACAGTACCGCCCCGGCTAAGTACGTCGGGCTGTTTGTCAAGATCTTCTATGCCCGGCAGGTCGCGTGGATACATATCTTTCGTGATATACTGGTTGCAGCCCAATACAAAGCATCGGCCTTCGCATGCGATATGCCGCATGGTAGCCTGCCATGAATCGCGCTGGTCAGCAGTGGGCGCCAGGTAAATATTCACACCCTTTTGATACATGGCGTAACGTGCCAGCGGCATATAATTCTCCCAGCAAATCAGGCCGCCGATAACCCCGATTTTCGTGCGAAGAGTTGTAAGCGTGCTACCATCGCCTTCAGCCCAGATAATCCGTTCACCTGCTGTGGGTTTGATTTTCCGGTGTTTCCCCAGCAGTTTGCCGTCAGGGCCGAAATAGAGCAATGTGCAGTACAGCGAACCTTTACCGACAGGCTCTTTTTCGATTACACCAATGGCCAGGTATGCACGGGACGATCGTGCTATTTTCGATAGCACATCCATATCCGGGCCGGGAATTTCAACTGAATTTTCCCAGTAGCGAAGCCATAGCTCCCGCCCTTCTTCAGACCGGCTGCCCACCGGTGCGCCGAAAGTAAAGCCATCGGGGTATGCCGGCACAAATGCTTCCGGAAATAAAATCAGACCGGGTGAAAAGGCGCTTGTTTCATCTACTTTATTCCTTACTTTTTCCAAAGTGGCTTTACGGTCAAACAATTCCGGTGAAGTCTGAATGAGGGCAACTTTTACATTTTTTTTCATAGCAATTGCAATAATGCCTCCGAAAGAATCAATTTAATATTGTTTTTATGAAATTAATTTATAGAAATGATTTTTTTTTAAAATATTTTGAAAATGAAACGAAGTTACCGAAATTGATGTTTGAACAACAATAAATATAAAACTATGAATTTACTAACCGGATTAATTGCACGTATTCTTTTTGCCGTCCCGATGGCGATATTTGGCCTGCTCCACTTTATGAATGCCGAAGGAATGGCTGGTATGGCTCCATTTGGAGGCGTTATCATTGTGTATCTAACAGGTATATGCCTGATTGCAGCCGCTGTAAGTATTTTAATGAACAAAAAAGCCGCGCTGGCTACGTTGCTGCTTGGCGTATTTTTTATTCTGACCGCAACAACCGTACATCTCAGGAGTTTAATGGGTGGCGATGAAATGGCCATGGGCCAGATTCTAAAGGATGTTGCACTTGCCGGCGGCGCCTGGTTTATGTCAGGAATATTCAAAAAGGAAGAAGAAGGCAGCAAATAATTAACCATAAATGGTGAAAACCCGGACTGGTTTCAGCCCGGGTTTTGCCATACCCTCAGATTTCACTTGAAGGGTTTAACAGTTCGGGTGTTTCAAATTCGTTGCCGATCATCTTCGATTTGTTGGCATCACTCCTGCCAAATGGTTTCATGGTGATACGGCGTTCCACATCGGTAATGGCCCAGCCACCCCTGTTGTTATCCCAGACAATGATGTAGCGTTTACCATCCAGTTCAATGATATCGCGTTGATAAAGTTCAGCGTTGTTCATATCACGCTGGCCGATGTACTGCATAATTTCCACATCTTCATCTTTGTAGTCGCCTACTTCTTTCTTTTCAGTAAATAAAATGAAAGAATGCCGTTCGGTTGAAAATGAAAGTCCGCCCGAGCGATACACCTTTTTGGTGATCTTATTAAATGCTTTAAATTTTAGTTCATTGTTGAGCATACCGTTACTTTCGTATTTTCCAACCTCAAAAAAACAAAATAAAAATGGCAAAGAAAATTTTATATGGGATGGCGTTGGTAATCATCCTGGTAGTAGCCTATTTTTTTTATGTGTTTTTTTATGCTACCCGGCAGCACAGCCCGGCACAAACCGCGGTGTATCAGCATGGTGATTTTGATGTCACACTGGAATACAGCAGGCCTTACAAAAAAGGCAGGATTATTTTCGCGCAAAGCGATGAAGCGCTGCAACCCTATGGGAAATACTGGCGTTTAGGCGCAAATCAGGCCACAAAACTTACGGTAAACAAGCCGGTTTCGATTTCAGGTAATGTATTGGATACCGGGAGCTATTCGCTTTACGCCATCCCCGGAGAGTCTGTGTGGACCATTGGTTTCAACTTCAATTCAGACCGCTGGGGAGTATCTC
>QIDJ01000064.1 GCA_003228395.1 Flammeovirgaceae bacterium | reverse complement strand
ATTCTCCAGCAAATCTTCAGTAGTAATCTCCTCACCCGTAATTTCCGACAACGCCGAAAGTGCATGACGCAACTCCATAGCCAGAAAATCGTTGGTTATGCCCGAATCCAGGCTGCCCTGCACATCCATTAACGCAGCTTTGGCCTTGAGCAGGTTCTCATAATGCCGTATATTGGTTACAAGCACATCGCCCATTTTTACTTCATCCAGGTGGATTTTGTGCAGGATGACGTCTTTCAGTTCATCGATGCCTTCTTTGGTGGTGGCTGAAAGCAGCAAGGTATCCGGCAGCGCCCTGAACTGAGTTTTGAGTGGATCGTCAGCCTTGTCTTTTTTATTCCCAATGGCAATGAAAGGGGTTCCTGTTTCGGTTAATTGAGCAATTTTTTCTTTTATATTTTCAATGGAATCCACCGCGAGGTCAAATAAATAAAGCAGGAGGGAGGCTTCTTCCATTTTCTTTTTTGTCCGCGCCACGCCCATGGCTTCAATGGTGGCGGTGGTTTCCCGCAACCCGGCGGTGTCAATAAACCGGAACTGTACCCCTCCGATGTTAATCTCGTCTTCGATCGCATCACGCGTGGTGCCCGGAATTTCAGATACAATGGCGCGCTCTTCATTAAGAAGTACGTTTAGTAATGTGGATTTACCGGCATTGGGTTTTCCTGCTATTACTGTTGGAACGCCGTTTTTAATCACATTTCCGAGGTCAAAACTCCGTATCAGCGGGTCCATTACCGCAAGCAGGTTTTGAATGAGTTTAGTTAACTCCCCACGGTTGGCAAATTCCACATCTTCTTCGCTGAAATCAAGCTCCAGTTCGATCATGGATGCAAAATGGATCAGCTCTTCGCGTAGTTTTTCGATTTCTTTCGAAAATCCGCCGCGCATCTGGCTGATTGCCGCATGGTGAGAAGCCTCAGAGTCTGAATAGATCAGGTCCGATACGGCTTCGGCCTGGGCAAGGTCCATGCGGCCATTCAAAAATGCCCGCTTCGTAAATTCACCGGGCTGGGCCATGCGAGCGCCCGCGCTGATCAGCGCCTTTATTATTTTCTGTACGATGTATGGCGACCCGTGGGTGGATATTTCCACACTGTCTTCTTTTGTGTACGAATTGGGCGACCGGAAAAGGGATACCAGCGCTTCATCAATCACATGGTTATCCGATGGGTCCACAACAGTGCCAAAGTGGATGGTATTGGTAGCCTGATCTTCCAGATTTTTCCCCCGGAAAATCCGGTTTGCAATGGAAATCGCATTTTTCCCGCTCATCCTGACAACGGCAATGGCGCTTACTCCCGGCGCTGTAGCCGGGGCAACAATGGTGTCTTCCGGGTCTCCGATAAATTGCATGCTGTAAAGTTATTCAAAAAGCACGGAAGTAACCTCCTTCGCCTGGCGGCTGTGGCGGTTGAAAACATCTGCGCCAGGATGTTAAAAGCACGGAAGTAATTTCCGCGCTAGCTGAAGGGCTCAAAGGTCTGAGCGCGACGCTCAGACCAGTTGTACAAATTTTCACCTTATTCATGGTATTAACATTTATCTGCAATCCCGATAGTACCAGCCCGACATAGTTATTCTGGCTGGTTGTAACTGGTTTGTCCCGCCAGGGCAGATTCATTTGTTTTCGGTTTCAGGGAGAATTCCGACCAATAACCCGCGATACTTAGTCCGGCAATGATATGCCAAACCCCCCACCAGGCTGCTATAAAAGCCATACCTCCAACCGGCATATCGACAGGGAATATCATGGGGTTAAACAGAAGAGCTAACGCCAATCCTGAATTCTGAATCCCCGTTTCAATGGAGATGGTCTTTCGATTTTGTTTTGAGAGCCGGAATGCCGCTGCCGCATAATAGCCAGCAGCCATGGCCAACATATTATGTATTAATACAAGGAGAAGTATGAACTTGATATGTTCTATAAATAAATCATAATTCTTGATAAAAATGATCAAGAGTATCGCCGTGAATGCGAGAATAGAGAATCGCTTTATGGAAATCAGTATTTTGGCCGTGAATTTGGGCAATTTCAAATTGCAGAGTATCCCCAGGATAAGTGGGATCCCCAGGATAAGGAATATAGTTTTGAAAACATAAACAACATCGATTTCTAATGGCCTAACAAGATCAGCAGCGTCTCCCATCGCATAGACTTTCATAAACAGGTTGCCCCAGAAGGCAAAATTAAACGGAGTCAAAATCAATCCTGCCATGCTTGAAAAAGCCGTTAGACTTACTGAGAGGGCTATATTTCCCCGTGCTAATGAACTGATGAAGTTAGAAATATTCCCTCCCGGACAAGCGGCTACGAGTATCATCCCAAGGCCCACCGTGGGGGTTATGTAATTCTTCAATGAGATGGCGATCAAAAAGGTGAGCAAAGGCATCAGTAAAAACTGGCTTAAAATACCTGCTAACACTGGCCGGGGTTGTTTAAACAAGCGTTTGAAATCATCAGGCTTTAACTCCAGCGCCACACCAAACATGATCAGTGCGATCGTAAGATTGAGCAGGAATCTGCTATCGTCCGAAAAATTCAGGCGAACCTCATCCAGTCTCATCAAACTCTCCAACATAATTTATAAGTTCAACTTGTTTTCCTTGTGTCGTTTAAACTGATATTTAGGTTTAAAGATATACCTTCCAGACAGTAATGGAAGATAATAAACTATATTTTAAGATTATCGCTTAATCAGTCCACTTTTTGTTGACGGCTAACATTAGAATTCCACT
>QIDJ01000260.1 GCA_003228395.1 Flammeovirgaceae bacterium | reverse complement strand
GTGTCATGCCTGGTTAACGGGAGTGTGCAATCGGGACAGCTTCTGTCTCATGACCGCCGGATTTCACTGCTTTCGGCAACAGGATCCATACGAATGGGTAAAAAAGTAGGAGAAGCCGTAGGAGCGAGACTGGGAAAAGTATTGCTCGAACTCGGCGGCAACAATGCCATAATTTTAACCGAAGATGCTGACCTGGATATGGCCATCAGAGGCATATTATTCGGAGCGGTAGGTACCTGCGGGCAGCGGTGTACCTCTACACGCAGACTCATTATTCATGAAAGCATCTACGAAGAAGTAAAAAACAGGCTGGTAAGCGCATACAGCCAGCTTAAAATAGGAAATCCGCTGGACGAATCAAATCACGTTGGACCGCTGATAGACAAAACAGCCGTAGGTTTATATCTGAATGCCCTTGAAAAGATCAATGATGAGGGCGGGGTTTTTGCCGTTGAAGGCGGACTGGTGGAAGGTACGCAATATGAATCGGGATGCTATGTGATTCCGGCTATTGCCGAAGTCGAAAACAGCTATAAGATCGTACAGGAAGAAACATTTGCACCTATTCTTTATTTGATCAGGTACAGAGATTTTTCACAAGCCATGGAAATGCACAACGATGTTGTACAAGGATTAGCTTCGGCCATAATGACCAACAGCTTACAATATGCCGAACAGTTTCTATCGCATGAAGGATCCGATTGCGGCATCGCTAACGTAAACATCGGTACTTCCGGTGCGGAAATAGGGGGTGCATTTGGCGGCGAAAAGGAAACCGGAGGAGGAAGAGAGTCAGGTTCGGATGCCTGGAAAATCTATATGAGAAGGCAGACAAACACGATCAATTATGGCAGGGACCTGCCTCTGGCACAAGGAATAAAATTTGATTTATAGCTTTTTATCCGGGTGTTGCGTGCATGAAGCTACGAAATCATAATACCATTAATCCTAATACGGTTTGTAAACTTCTTATTTAATTCTATTTTTAAGCTTTAGAAATAATTCATTATGGCTGAAGAAAACAGATATTTCGCAGTAATGCTGATTGATGATAATGAAATTGATAATCTTATTAATCAAAAGATGATTGAAGCGTCAGGTATTACGAAGTATATTTATACCCACACAGGCGCCCGCAGCGCTATTGAGTTTCTTAAAAATATACAGGATCTCGATGAACTTGCTTCCAAAGTGCTGCCTGATGTTATTTTTCTGGATATTGATATGCCGCTCATGGATGGATTTCAGTTTCTGGATGAATTTGAGAAGCTGAATAATGAATCGAGGGAAAAGTGCCGGATTGTTATGCTTACGTCATCCATTAATCCGCAGGATGTAAATAAATCGAAAAAATACAGTTACGTCAAAAAGTATATTAATAAACCACTCTCGCACCATAATCTTGAAAAACTCGATATCTGAGAAGTTTAATTGTCCGCTTGTTTTATTTTTTCCGCGCCTTACCCGAGCTTAATTGCTCAATAATCCGGGCGTCAAACTGAATCAGCTTGAGAGGAGAAAAATAGTCAGGTGTAATCGCATCCAGTTCATAAGCCAGCTTTTTGATGTTCTTATATTTATGCCTTTTTACCTCATTTAACGATTCATTCATTATGGCATTGAAAATATAAGCAACTTTACAATTTTCCTTACCAATCACCCTGATTGTACGCTGCATGCTTTTTCGATACAGCAGGATCATTTCTTTATTGTCGGTCTGGTTGTGCAGAAAAATCAGGAATAGCCGCACTTCTAAAAGCGCCACCGGGAAATCTTTCCATACAACGTCATTTACCAGGTTTGTCAGCCATCTGATTGCTTCCTCCTGTTTATAAGCATAATAAGCGCAAACTGCATGGTAAACCGCCATAATATAATATTGAGACATATCGGATTTATCGATGCTGAGGCCTTCATATAAACTCTTGTTTTCTTCATGGAGTTCAGCCAGTTGCTCAAGCTGGAATGCTCTTTTTAATTTCAATATCAGGAATGATGCCGGGAAAGTATATAAATAGAGGTTTGAAAGAAGTTGCGGAGACCGGTCATTTATCTCTTCATAATATATTTCAAATTTTCGAACTAAATTATGATGATGGTAATAGCACATCCAGAGAAAATCAATTACCGTACCAAGATGAAAGTAGATCGGATCATTCTTATATGAGGCAAGAATCTGATCGGTTTCTGCCAGCAGGTTTTCTGTAGGGATGGCCTCTTTGTCACGTTCATAACTCTCACTATCAACAAATATCCGGTGAAAAATGCTTAAACAACTGTTGAAAACAAAAAGTCTGTGCGATTGATATAACGAACACACATTATTCATCTCGTTTTTCAATAGCGTAAGCTCAATTTTCAATGATTCGTTTCCGGTCAGTGTATATGTCCCAAACTTTTTAAAATAATCTGCAAGCATATCTTCTGCTTTATCCATCGTAAGCATATAGGCCACATGCCGGTTATAAAGCTGGGAGTACTGAAAATAATTCGGGTGGTTGATATGCAGTTTTTTTAATGCTTTGTAAACCAGGGTTAGCTCATTCGACAAATCATAGTCTTTCAGTTCCAATTCAAGCTTTTGTATGGCAACAATGGCTACTTCTTTGCTTCTGGTCAATATCAACTCATTAATATTTCGCACTTTTTTCAGGAGGTCAGTACGGGGATGTTCCATTTGCTGCATCAGATATGCCTCCAGCTTTCTTCCGAGCCTGGAACGTAATGAGTAGTACGTAT
>QIDJ01000266.1 GCA_003228395.1 Flammeovirgaceae bacterium | reverse complement strand
ATATCTCCTGCGCCCAGTACCACAGAACTGCCAGGAAAAAAACATAAGTCAGTACGGTAAAAACCCTGGACAGGACCTTGATTTTGGCCGCTGAATCGCGGTTGTCGTAATAAAAGACCCTGGCGGCGCCACCGCCGGAGATTTTTTTATCAAAAGAAGGTAACTTCAAATCGTTCCGCGGTAGAGGAATAGCGTGGAGCGCGGCAACCGGCCCTTCGTCATGAAGGCAACACTCTTTTTTTACTATAAAGGCGATCCCGTTTAGAATGTGCTTGCCTTCGTCCGGGGTCGGAGAAAGAATGAAACTGGTTGCGGTAACCAGTACAAAACCGGCAATAATAATAAAAAGCTCGAAAATGCCGGGTTTTGTACGCTGATGAAAGAGCAGAGGCAGGTCTTTTAGACGTTTCATGACGCAAAAGGCGTGTCTGGATGAGTTGGGCAAAAAGTCAACGTGATATGTGATACAGGGGGGCTATTTTAGAGGTGGATGCAATAGTCATCAACAGAATATGTTGGGCACGATGTCGAATCATCATATTGGCGTCGCCGTATATTATACAGGGACGCCGAATACTCCAGTTGATGGGGCAGGCGCTCCATGTGGCTCTAGGTATGTTGGAAGGGTAACCGAATAAGTGCCGGAATCACACCAGAAGGTTACAATGATTGCCCATCGGGCCCGACGAAGCGGACTGCGGCAGGGCGCGTGGTTCATGGCGCGTACCACGCGGACAGCCTGCGACTGTCCAAAGGAACTCCCGGAGGATTTACCGGGCGGAGTTGGTCGTAGAGGTGGCGGCGTGAGATTAAGCTGCACAAATCACCCAGTCAGCGTATTCCTATTTGGGTACTTCGTATTACCAGCAGATGTAGTGCTTTTGTTACGCCGTGTTTCTCGACGGAGACTACTTAAATGTTTTACGGTCATAAAATCGCCGTAGTGATACCTGCGTATCGTGTGGAACAATGGATTGCAAAGGTGATCCAAGAAGTTCCGGAGTATGTTGATCGAATTATCGTTGTAGAAGATTGCTCGCCGGATAAGACGGCCGCGATCGTTGCGGCCATTGAGAATCCAAAGGTGATCTTGATTCGCCACGAGGAAAATAAGGGTGTCGGTGGCGCAATGAAAACAGGCTTCGCTGAAGCCCTACGTTTAGGGATGGATATAACGGCAAAAATGGATGGCGATCATCAAATGGACCCCGCATATTTACCGGCCCTCTTATACCCGCTGGTGTTAAAAGAGTGTGATTATATCAAGGGCAATCGTTTTCACTTGTTGGAAAAGCAAATGGGAATGCCTGTAATTCGCAAAATAGGCAATCAGATTCTAACTTTTATAACTAAAATCGCTTCCGGATATTGGCACATTTTTGATCCCCAGAACGGATATCTCGCGGTTCGCTCAGAGGTACTTCGAAATCTTTGTCTTGAATGGATCGATGATACTTATTTTTTTGAAAATTCCATGCTGATAAATCTGAGTGTTATTGAGGCGAGGGCATCGGATGTCTACATTCCTTCCCGCTATGGTGAGGAGGGAAGCTCAATGAGTATTGTTTGGGTGCTGCGAAAGTTCCCATGCAAAATTTTTAAGGGTTTTTTCTTCCGTATTTTTTACCGCTACGTCTACCGGGATGTATCTCCTATTTCCATCATGTTCTTCATCGGCAGCCTGCTTTTCATGGGGGGTATTTTATTGGGGCTGATCGCCTGGTACAAATCGGTGTTTCAAAACGAACCGGTTGAACTCGGTACGATGGCCATAGGGTTGGGTTCGATTATTCTTGGTTCCCAAGCGCTACTGAATGCTTTGGTGATGGATGTTCAGGCCAGTCCCTCTGGAAAGCGCAAGGTGTATGATTTTTCTTTAACGGAATTGCGAGAAATAGAAGAAAAATCACAGCAATCAAGTAACGTTCTATTGCGAGTATAGAATGGCTGGGAATAAAACAAATATATATTTGTTTAGTATCGACGTGGAGGATGTTCGTTTCATGATACCAAACGGTAGTACATTGGAAGCGAAGGTCCCACAAATGACAGAGCAATATTTGCAGTTTCTACGAAACCGGAAAATGAAAGTGACTTTTTTTGTAGTTGGGGACGTTGCCCGGGAATATCCCAGCCTGATACAGTCTATATTGCATGATGGGCACGAAGTTGGATGTCATGGCAATCGCCATATTCCCTTAACTCAACAGGATAGAGCCGGATTTAGAGAGGATCTCAAGGAGAACCTTGAACATCTCCGTGCTGCGGGCGCGACGAAAGTAGTAGGCTACAGGGCGCCTGTTTTTTCTTTGACAGAAAGAACGAAATGGGTCTACGAGGTTCTAGCGGAACTGGGTTTTCGCTATTCAAGCTCCGTCTTACCGGCAAAAAACCCATTGTTCGGTTGGGCTGGTTTTGGACGTGAAATAAAATTATTCGGGGGCGTATGGGAATTCCCGGTCTCATTAATGTCACTAAGAAGTTTTTCTATCCCTTTCGCCGGTGGTGTTTATTTCCGTATTTTGCCTTATTTTATCTTAAAGTGGATTTTTCAAAAATATTTCGTTCAGAAAAGGCCAATAATCGGTTATTTCCACCCCTACGATATCGATACAATGCAAGAAAGGTTTATGTATCCGGGAATCAACGAGAGTAAATATTATAATTATTTGATGTATTATAATCGCAAAAGTGTGTTTCCGAAGCTAGAAAAGCTTCTGGATCTTGGCGCGCAACTCAT
>QIDJ01000361.1 GCA_003228395.1 Flammeovirgaceae bacterium | reverse complement strand
AGTACCACGAGGCCTCCGATAAGAATGACATTAATAAAAATAAACGACCTTTTTGAAAAATCAACGCCCAAAAACCGGATATGCGTCATGGCAAAGTCGGTTGTTGACAGCAAATCATCTTTTTCTATAATCGATTGTTGCAGGTTTTCAATTTGTGCATGCTGATCTGTAATAACTTTTTGTGCAGCAGCAATATCGGTTTTAAATTGTTGCACGCTATCTTCCACAACACGCCAGAATTCATTAAGCCGGGTTTCTTTTATGACTTTATAGTCATTGTAGGTTTCGGCTTTTTCCATAAGAAACTTGAATTGCCCGGTTAAATTTTCAGGATCAGACGGTTGACTGGTTTGCCCCGAAACGGTTGACAGCGATGATAAAAGAATGAATGTCAGCAAGATCAGATTTTTCATTGCGATGTTGGTTTTATTACGGTCGTTATTCAATTATAAATATGGTATCAAATTAGTATTTTTCCAATAGTTTTGCCATAAAATTCCGATCAGTTAACAAATTTTTCGTTGAATGGATAGTAAGTTTCTGAATTGTTTGAAAACAAAACTTACCCGGGTAAACCAGATTAGCCGGTATGTTTGTTGAAACGACTAAACCAGGTTAAATATAATTTTACCAACCAGCGGATGTATTTCCAATACGCTTTACTATCTTATGCCAGATAACAACAGCGGACACAGCTAAAACAATTCAGGAAAAGGGAGATTATTTCAATTGTCCCGGATCGATAAAATATACTCACTGATTGCCTTCTTTTCATGACTTGTAAAAAAGTCATCGTATGGCGGCATGGTCATTTTACCCGTATTAATCCGCTCAACGATCTGATTTTCAGTCATATTGCTTAGCTGAAGATTTTTTGCTCCCGACATCTGAAGCGTCCCGTCAGCGCCATGACAATTAACGCATTGGGTATCATACAATGCTTTTCCATGAATTACCATATCGTAGGCCGGATCAGAAGCATCTGTCACTACATTTTCCGGGAGGGTCTGGGTATGTATAATCATGTATTTATTCATTTCAGCCATGCCGTATGCCCCGATGATCATTAAGAAAGAAAGGGCAGCCAGCGCCTTGTACTTGCTTTTGTATGCCTTTAACGCAATCGGAACTGACACGATCACCACGATGATCTTTGTCACAAATAACCCTCTGATTTCGGCCGCTTCCAGAAGCAGCAAAACCCCCGTTATCAGAAATAAACTGCTGACAACAATTTCAGGAATTAATATCCTGGCCGAAAACGAGTCCAGGGTTTTATTTTTACCTGACATCAGAAGAAAAAACTTCACCAGATAAATCAGGATAAACAGTGTAATAACTAATTTGTGTGTGTGATATAAGGCAATATAATACATCTATGCTGGCTTTTTGATTTTGGCCGTGAAAATACAATCAGACTGTGGTCTTTACAATAAAACGTTTTCGTTAATTTTAAATTCGAATATAATCAGGAGAAAATCATGCCTTATACAGGTAATTACTCGTCCGGTATTACCGTACTCGATGGTGCAATTTAGGATTTGGGGCCGGCATTCGGGCATTTACTTCTTTCAACCAGTTATCCAGCGAATCCGAAAGTTGCCGGACGATTTCCGGTTGCTCTGTGGAAAGGTTGTCCGATTCCGACAGGTCGTCTTTCAGGTTATAAAGTTCAACCGCTCCGGTTTCGTACCACCGGATCAGTTTCCAGTCACCTTGCCTGACAATGCTGTATGGACTCACTTTTGTACCCCACCAGTAGTGGGGAAAATGCCAGTACAATGTGTTTCTCTCCGGCAGGTCACTTTCACCATGGAGAACAGGAGAAAGGTCTGTTCCATCGATCTGCAGTGAATCCGGAACAGTCAAACCCGCAAGATTCAGCAGGGTAGGGAAGAAATCAGTGCTGATCACCATTGTCTCTGACTGCGTGCCGGCTTGAATATTTCCCGTCCATCTGAATATAAGCGGTACCCTGATACCTCCCTCATAGGGGTGGCCTTTGCCAAGACGAAGCGGGGCGTTGCTGGTAGAAACAATGTGGCCGCCATTATCGGAAAAAAACACCACGATGGTTTGATCTGCAATACAAAGCGAATCCAGCGAATGCAATATGCGGCCTACGCCATCATCTACACTTTTAATCATAGCTGCATAGGTGGGGTTTTTCTGGTGTTCGAGTGGAATCCGGGAAGCAAATCGCGTGCCCACTTCGTCCTCTTTGGTCCACTGTGGAATGGCCGTATTGGCTTCCAGCCTGGCTTCAAACCTCCGGATATATTCAGGTTTAGCCATAAGCGGGGTATGTACGGCGTAATGTGATAATGACAGAAAAAATGGCTTGCCGGAATTTTCAGTGATAAACCGAACAGCCTCATCAGATTCCCTGTCCGTAAGGTATTCCCCTTCTTTTCTTCCCGGTAGTGACCCGATGTTAAATCCGTTTCGCTCGTATGGATCAAAATAGGTCGGAGGCTGCCCGTAGTCTTCACCTCCGAAATTGTAATCATATCCCTGATCCAACGGTGACCACGGTTTGGGACCAAGATGCCATTTTCCGATATGTGCCGTGGTGTATCCAGCCTCTTTCATCACTTCTGCAATGGTAACTTCATCGTGATCCATCCACCAGGGATTAACAGGCGTTAACAAAGGAATGGAGTCTGCCCGTTCTTCGAGCCCGGTTGGGTTATTTCTGTTCTCAGGAATAATAACGCCTGAATACCTTCCACGGATCCAGTCAGTGATTCCGATTCTGGCCGGGTACCTGC
>QIDJ01000021.1 GCA_003228395.1 Flammeovirgaceae bacterium | reverse complement strand
CCACCCTGAATATCCGATAAAAAATCTGAAATCCTTCGTAACAACCTGATGCGTATCAATAAGCGAAGTCAGGTGATCGAAATCACCTCCCCAGAATAATCCCTCAACAACTTCTGTGCCACTGTCAAGATACTCTGATGCCGTATGTAAGAAATGGAGTATATCCTGTTGCACGGGTCCTCCGATGTAAACCCGGCTTTGAAATGATTTATCAACATCAACAATCTCATCGAGGTTTACTTTGGATGGTCTGTTGAGCACAAAGCCAAAAGTACCATCTTCATTATGTTCACATAACAAAATAACAGTCCGTTTAAAATTCGGATCAGGAAGATAAGGTTCCGAAATCAACAGGCATCCCTTATGGGGCTCAATCCTGTTTTTGAATTTAAAATAAATTTCTTCCATAGTGATTAATGTAATGCCGCTTTAATCGGTAATGAATTTAATACATCTGCTTCAACTTCATTCAATTCATTTAACCGTTCATATATTTCATCCTCATTAAAGTAATAAAGCGCCATCTTTACAAAAATGTTCCCATGCTTAGTTTCATATTTCAACACTGGTAGAATCTTATTTAAAAGATTTTATATACAGTAATACTAAAATTTAATTTACTTCTAACTTTGCAACCCATTTATAATGTAATTTATGAATATAAAGGTTGACAATTTAAGGAGCGAATATAAAGGAGAATTTCTTGATATCTCCAATGTTGATCCTTCGCCATTCAAACAGTTTAAAGTATGGTTTAAGGAGGCGCTTCACTCTGACATATACGATCCGAATGCCATGATCCTTTCTACGGTTGATCAAAATGGAATGCCCAGTTCACGAACCGTTTTGTTGAAAGCTTATGATGAGAGAGGATTTGTATTTTATACTAATTATGAAAGCAAAAAGGTAAAAGAGCTTGAAAAAAACCCCCGCCTGGTCATATTATTTCCCTGGTTCAAGCTCAGCCGGCAACTGATCATCCAGGGAACCATCGAACGGGTTTCAAAAATGGAATCATTTAAATATTTTCTATCCAGGCCCTTCGGCAGTAAACTTGGTGCATGGGTTTCGCATCAGAGTGCGGTAATCTCATCCAGGAAAATACTTGAAATGAAACTGGAGGAAATGAAGAAAAAATTCAGAGACGGAAAGGTACCATTGCCCGATTACTGGGGCGGGCTTCGCATTATTCCTTCTTCATTTGAGTATTGGCAGGGTCAACCCGAGCGACTACACGACAGGATTTACTATTCCCTTCAGCATGATGGCAGCTGGAAAATTGAAAGACTTGCTCCATAATCCCGTATGTCAACAATCTATCTGGAAAGATATGCCTGGCCTGAAACACTCATACAGGAGCCGCCGGCTTATAATACGGGAATAATTGTAGTTATCCCGGCGTATAAAGAAACCCGGCTGAATGAAACGCTAACCAGCCTTTCTGAATGTAAAAGACCGGCCTGTAATACGGAGATTATCGTAGTGATAAACGAGCCTGACGGCTGCACTACCGGTATTCAATCAGTAAACAATACAACCTTCCGGCTGGCAACAGAATGGGCAGTAAACCACCAGACGGACTCGCTTCGGTTTCATATCTTATATTTAAAAAACATAGACAAAAAGCATCACGGGGTAGGTTTGGCACGAAAAATAGGAATGGATGAAGCGGTAAGGAGATTCGAATACCTGAGCAATCATCAGGTTGGAATAATAGCCGGATTCGATGCCGATAGCACATGCCAAAACAATTACCTGGTAGAAATCGAGCGGCATTTTAACAAAAATCCGGAATGTCCGGGAGTATCCGTTTATTTCGAACACCCCGTTGGCAACGACTTAGAGGCCGGTCTTCGTGAAGGAATTATTCAATACGAACTGCATCTGAGATACTTTGTCAATGCCCGGAAATATGCCGGCTTTCAACACGTGCATCAAACGATCGGCTCATCCATGGCCGTACGTTCAGAGGCATATATGAAACAGGGTGGAATGAATAAACGTAAAGCGGGAGAAGATTTCTACTTTTTGAATAAAATTATTGCACTCGGAAATTTTAGGGACCTAAATACAACTACCGTATATCCAGCACCCAGAATTTCAGACCGCGTACCGTTCGGCACGGGGAAAGCGCTGTCAGACTGGGTAAAACAAAACAAGGAAAGCATGCCTACATATAATCCGGCATCTTTTATAGATTTAAAATGCCTGACAAGAATAACGAATGAATTGTATGATGGCGATGCGGGTGCACTTCTACGTAAATTACCCGATTCAGTGAGTCATTTTCTTAAAGACACTGATTTCGATAATAAACTGGCAGAGATAAGGGCTAAAACTGCTTCCCGGAATACATTTTTTAAACGATTTTATCACTATTTCGATGCTTTCAGGGTTATGAAATTCCTGCATTTCAGCCGTATTCAGTATCACCCTGATATACCTGTTACAGAAGCAGCCGAATGGCTTCTAAAGGAGCGCTGCGGTATTGAAAACAAATATTCCGGTAACAGCTACCGTTTGCTTTGCATGTACCGTGAAATTGACAGGAACCCAAACTTCGTATAACGCAGGTTTGTAATTATTTCAGATTGTACAATGATGTTATGCCAATGTTTCGCACTGTCGTAAATCCCTCACCGTATTTTGCATCAATGGAATTTCCGAATTCCCTTGCCCTGGCTTCTAGTGCCTGCAAAAACCCGGGGCTGGAAATAAATGTTTCCGGCTCGCTGCTATCCGGATCATAAAACTGCGATTTAAAAGCGTTGATGGCTTCA
>QIDJ01000285.1 GCA_003228395.1 Flammeovirgaceae bacterium | reverse complement strand
CACCCCGGGATGTATCCGCGGATTTACCGGGCTGCGAAACGGAGGCAGAAATATCCTTGCCCACGAAGGAGAAGTCTGGTGATGATTGTGGACAATCTGGGGGTACCACTTGTTGTACAGGATTTCTGTAACATTCCGGGTTTCCTGCATGTTATTCATAAACCAGTCACGATTATTGTCATGACCTACATATTTCTGATAAAGTACGGGAGGTGAAGTTATTTCCCATGGGGTTCCAAGCTGTTGATTATACCAGTTTGCCACAATATCCTGACCGTCGGGGTTCAGGGTAGGACACAGAAGAATAATTACATTTTCACGGATGTGTTTCATTTCATCCGTTTCTTCTGTAACCAGCCTGTAAAGCAACTCCGGCATCATCTGGGCGCCTGCAGCTTCGATTGCATGCATTCCGGCATCGATCCATACCACTGCTTTGCCCGACCTGGCAAGTTTTTTTGCTTCCGCTTCATTTATTTTTGCCCTTGCAAGTTTTTCACTTGTTGTCCGCCAGTGTTCAAGTTTTTTCAGGTTCTTAGCGCTTGAAACATACATAAGCCACATTGGCTTACCCATGCTTGTCCGGCCAATCTGTATCAACTTCACCCGGGGAGATACCGTCGCCACCTTCTTAAAATATGCTGTTGTTTGAGTGAAATCAGCTATTTTATAATCTGCTCCCGATCTGAAACCCAGTTCGTCTTCCGGTTTTGGTATCTGACATATCGCAATGAATGGAAGGAATAGAAAAACCGTCAAGAAGTAAATAATTCGTGTTTTCATATAGATTAGTGTTTCGATATGGATTATAAAGGCCCTAAATAAACCAGTCTTAGTGGAAAAACCAACGAATAATTGTATAGCCGGTTTTTAATAATGATATATCCGGCTAAATTTAGTGCATCAATTAATTGGTAAACATTTATGTCGCTACATATTGGAGCTGCAAAGGGTGAAATAGCCAAACGGGTACTATTACCCGGTGATCCGCTCAGAGCAAAAGCCATTGCCGAAAACTTTCTCTCGGACACACATTGCTATAACAAGATCCGGAATATGTTCGGTTATACAGGCTCGTACAAAGGTGAACGGGTGTCGGTACAGGGATCAGGAATGGGAATTCCTTCGCTATCAATCTATGTAAACGAGCTATTAAATGAATATGATGTAAAGCAACTTATACGGGTAGGTACCTGCGGTTCTATTCAGCAATCGATCGGGATCGGAGACATCATTCTGGCTATCTCCGGATCTACCCATTCCAATACCAACAACCTGCGATTTCCAAATGGAAACTATGCGCCTGCTGCTGATTTTTTTCTCCTCAGATCAGCATACGATATTGCCGTAAATATGGGAATAGAGCCTATTATCGGAAATGTATTTTCAAGCGATTTGTTTTATAATGATGATCCCGGTCATTGGGAAAAATGGGCAGAGTACGGAGTGCTGGCGCTTGAAATGGAAACTTCAGGGCTATACACGCTCGCAGCCAAGTACCATGCCCAGGCACTAACCATACTCACCGTGAGCGATCATCTGCTGAGTGGCGAACAGGCAACTGCCGAAATGCGTGAAACGCAATTTATGGAAATGGCTAAAATTGCCCTCGAACTCTGAACTTATATTAAATTAAACCAAATCATACCAATATGAAAAAGCTATTTTTTATTCCGTTGATTATTTTAACAACATGTTTGATGGGGTTCGCACAGGATTATGAAGCCCGCATCAAATCGCTGGGTATTCACTTACCCGAACCGGGAAAACCAGTAGCCAATTATGTAAAAGCAGTGGTTGCAGGCAATCTGGTTTTTCTGGCAGGCCACGGGCCAACATTACCCGAGGGCGGTTATATTACCGGAAAAGTAGGTAAAGACCTGACCGAAAAGGAAGGCTACGATGCTGCCAGGCTCGCCGGACTGGCAATGCTATCGACCCTTAAAAATACAATCGGCGACTTGAACAAAGTAAGCCGGATCGTAAAAGTAACCGGTATGGTAAATGCAGTGGATGATTTTACAAATCAACCCGAAGTAATCAATGGCTTTTCTGACCTGATGGTGGAAGTATTTGGAGAAAACGGCAAACATGCACGATCGGCTGTGGGCATGGGATCGCTTCCAAGAAACATTGCAGTTGAAATTGAAATGATTGTGGAACTAAAAGAATAACCCATTTTTAGCTTCTATTTATTCATTTGGTTCAGCACTAATCGCCAGGGAAAAATTATGCTGATCGGGTAGCAACTGAACAGGTCACCCCGCCTTTGTGATGGCATATGGAAAGCAGAAGTAAAGGGAAGTTCAAGGTAGCGCCAGCCGGATTTATTGAGGCATTTCTTTGAATCGTTGTCTGATAACAGATATAGAGGGTTGTTTCCAGTCAAAAGGCCGTCGTTTTACAATGTACCGGGTGTCGTGGCGGATCACTTTTCGGTATCCCAGCAAGTGAAATACCGGGATTAAGAAAAATCTGGCCACACGACGGTTTATGACATAACAGTTTGGAAACTCCTTTTGTTTTCTTATTCCCGGTAGTAAACTCATATACTTGTCAAATCCCAGTTTTCTAATAATTTCTGAGATTTTGAGTGAGAGAATTTTAATTTCATCAATCACAAAAAATCCTTCCAGTCCCTGATCCTGATATAAGGGTAAAAAAATTCTTCCATAGTAGGGCGAATGTATGGCGCCATGCTTATTGTAAGCCAGAATTTGCCCCTTATGTATTTTCTGAAAATTGACAAACCCGGGAATCATGGTAAAATCATCAACCCC